>JASLBO010000127.1 GCA_030146605.1 Sphingomonas sp.
CTACCCGAATGGTCTCGGGGGTTTCCATCATCGAAGCGCAGGTTTCCGCCGCCGCCAACGGCTGGCGGCTCGACCGTGCGCTGGCCGACGCGGTGCCGACCTTGTCGCGCGAGCGGCTGAAGGCGCTGATTTCGTCGGGCGCGGTGAGCGACCGTAACGGCGCGCTGCTGCGCGATCCCGCCAGGAAGGCCGTCGCCGGCGACGTGCTGTCGGTTGCGGTACCCAATCCGACGCCGGCGCATAACGAAGCGCAGGATATCCCGCTGGTCGTCGCGTTCGAGGACGAGCATCTGATCGTGATCGACAAGCCCGCGGGGCTCGTCGTCCACCCCGCGGCGGGCAATTTCGACGGCACGCTCGTCAACGCCTTGCTCCACCATTGCGCCGGTCAGCTCTCGGGGATCGGCGGCGTCGCCCGGCCCGGAATCGTCCACCGGATCGACAAGGACACGTCCGGGCTGTTGGTCGCCGCCAAGAGCGATCGCGCACACATCGGGCTCGCCGCGCAGTTCAAGGCGCATTCGATCGACAGGCGCTATCGTGCAATCGTCGCCGGACGAGTGTCAACTTCGGCGGGTACGGTGTCCACGTTCCTCGGGCGATCGTCCACGAACCGCAAGAAAATGGCCGTTGTCCGCGAAGGCAGTGGAAAACACGCAGTCACGCACTGGAGCATCGTACAGCCCTTGCGCGACGCAACCCTGGTCGAATGCCGGCTCGAGACCGGACGTACGCATCAGGTCCGCGTCCACATGGCGTCGATCGGCCATCCGCTGCTCGGCGATCCGGTCTATGGCAGCACCCGGCCGGTGCATCGTGCACTTTTGGCAACCTTGAATTTCCGGCGCCAGGCCTTGCATGCGGCGCATCTGGGGTTCATTCACCCCGTGAAAAGCTGCGCTTTGGCGTTCGATAGCGAAATGCCTGCGGATATGCAGGAACTGTTCAATAAGCTCATCGTATGATTTTCGTGGCGCTGACCGTGCGGTACTGCGTCCAGTGAAGGGAGATTGATCATGGCAACCGGCAGCAACGTCCCCGCGACGATTCCTGCGCTCGGCGGAGAGGCGAGCCTCAACCGCTATCTGTCCGAGATCAAGAAATTCCCCATTCTCGCGCCCGAGCAGGAATATATGCTCGCCAAGCGCTTCCAGGAGCATGGCGACCCCGATGCGGCGGCGCAGCTCGTGACGTCGCATCTGCGGCTCGTGGCCAAGATCGCCATGGGGTATCGCGGCTATGGCCTCCCCGTCTCCGAGCTGATCTCGGAAGGCAATATCGGCCTGATGCAGGGCGTGAAGAAGTTTGAGCCCGATCGCGGCTTCCGCCTCGCCACCTATGCGATGTGGTGGATCCGCGCCTCGATCCAGGAATTCATCCTGCGCAGCTGGTCGCTCGTCAAGATGGGCACCACCGCTGCTCAGAAGAAATTGTTCTTCAATCTCAGACGGATGAAGGCCAAACTTGACGCGTTCGAGGATGGTGATCTCAGCCCCGAGCATCTCGCCAAGATCGCCACCGATCTCGGCGTGACCGAGGAAGAGGTCACCTCGATGAACCGCCGCATGGCGATGGGCGGCGATACTTCGCTCAACGTGCCGATGCGCGAGGATGGCGACGGCCAGTGGCAGGATTGGCTGCAGGACGACAGCCAGCTCCAGGACGAGGCGGTCGCCGAAGCGCAGGAGGCCGATGTCCGCCACGAGATGCTCGTGGATGCGATGGAAGACCTCAACGAGCGCGAGAAGCACATCCTCACCGAGCGCCGTCTGACCGATGATCCCAAGACGCTCGAGGAGCTCAGCCAGGTTTACGGCGTGTCGCGCGAGCGCGTCCGCCAGATCGAGGTCCGCGCCTTCGAGAAGCTGCAAAAGGCGATGATGCGCCTCGCCGGAGAGAAGCGGCTGCTTGCAGCTTACTGACGAAGCGGTTGCGTTGATCGGCCGGTGCCGCCAATCGTGCCTGCATGGGTGACGAACGGCACGACGGTCTGACGCAACCGCAAGCGCCGCAGGTGCCAGAGCCTGCGGTGCGGCCACGCAAATCGCTCAAGCGCCGCATTCTCGGCTGGGTCGTCAAGGCGATCCTGATCTTCTTCCTCGGCTCTTTGCTCTGGGTCGCCGCATTGCGCTTCATCAACCCGCCGATCACCTTCACGATGATCGGCGACGTGGTCGGCGGCCACGGCGTCACCAAACACTGGATGAGCCTGAGCCGCATCGACCCGAGCATGGCCCGCGCCGCGATCGCCGCGGAGGATTCGCGCTTTTGCCAGCATGATGGGTTCGATTACAAAGCGATCGCCGCCGCCGCAGCGCGCAACGCCGCCGGCAAGAAGCGCATCCGCGGCGGCTCGACGATCAGCCAGCAGACCGCCAAGAACGTCTTCCTCTGGCAGGGCGGCGGCTATTTCCGCAAAGGCCTCGAGGCGTATTTCACCCTGCTCATCGAGAATATCTGGGGCAAGCGGCGGATCATGGAAGTCTATCTCAACGTCGCCGAAACCGGGATCGGCACCTACGGCGTCAATGCCGGCGCGATGCGCTATTTCAAGCACGACGCCTCTCGGCTCAGCCAGCGGGAAGCGGCGCTGATCGCCGCAGTCCTGCCGCTGCCGAAAAAGCGCGCCGCGATCGAGCCCCGGGGCTTCACGCGGCGCTATGGCAATTCGATCAACCGGCGGATCACCGTCGTCCGCGGAGGCGGGCTCGACGCCTGCCTGCGCTGATTATTCGACCTTCTTGGCGGCGTCCTTCGCCGCACCGCCGACATCCTTGGCGGCGTCGCTGACGCTCTCGGCGGCGCCGGTGATCGCGTCGGTCTTGATGTTCTCGCGGCTGTTCTGGTTGACCAGATAGAGCGCGCCGACCACGACGAGTATCAGCACGGCCAGCCCGATCAGCAGGCCCGCGCCGCTGCCGCGCCGCTCGACCACCACCGTGCTGGGACCGCTATCGGTCTCGGTGACGCGCTCGGCAGTCACGCCATCGGTACGCTCTACGATTCGATCGGCCATGTCTCACTCCCTCGTTTATGTGCGGCAGCAACCGAGGAGCGGGCAGGATGGTTCCGGCGTTAACCCTGATACAGGTTAGAAGGGCAGCTTGAAGCCCGGCGGGAGCGGCAAGCCGCTGCTCATTTTGGACATTTCGGTGGCCGAGGCCGCATCGGCCTTGGCCCGCGCATCGTTGAACGCCGCCGCCACCAGATCCTCGAGCATGCCCTTCTCGGATGGCGCGAGCAGCGATTCGTCGATGTCGATGCCGATCACGCGGCCCTTGGCGCTCGCCTTGACCTTGACCAGCCCGCCGCCCGACGCGCCCTCGACTTCGATCGTGTCGAGCGTCGCCTGCGCCTTGGTGAGTTCGGCCTGGACGTTCTGCGCCATGGCCATGATGTCTTCGAGGCTCTTCATGCCTGATTGCTCCGTATATGGGTCCAGCCGATCAGTTCGGCGTCGGGAAAGGCTTCGATCGCGGCGGCGACCACCGGCGAGCGCAACACCGCGTCCCGCTCCGCCGCCTGATTGGCCGCCTGCTGCTCGCGCAGCGTGAGGGCGCCCGCCTGCTCAACGCATGTCAGGCGCCAATTGACCCCGGTCGATTCGCGCAAGGCCGCGGCCAGATCGCGAAGGAAGTCGTGCGGCAGTTCACGCGCGGTTCCGAACTCGAATTCGGAACCCTCGAACCGCACCGGCCGCAAATAATCGCGCACCTGCTGGGCGAGCTGGAAACGCTTGTTGGTCTCCAGATGCGTGACCAGCTCGGCCATGTTGGTCGGCATCGCCGGCTGCGCGCTGCCCGCAGGCGCGGCTGCGGGCGCGGAAATGCTCACGCTGCCGTTCGCCAGCTGGCGCGCCAGCTCGCCCGGATCGGGCAATTGCGAGGCATGGATCACCCGCAACAGCGCCATCTCGCACGCTTCGATCGGCAGCGCCGCCTTGGCGACTTCGTCATGTCCGCGCAGCAGCAATTGCCACAGCCGGTGCAGCGCCGGGAAGGAAAGCCCGGCCGCCCAACCCTCCAGCGCCTTCATTTCCTCGGCCGACTGCCCGGAAGTCGCATCGGTGCCGAGCTTCGCCAGCGTCACGCCGTGGACGGTCTCGAGCAAGGTGCGCAGCACCGCCTGCGGATCGACTCCCAGATCATATTGCCCGCGCAGCGACGCCAGCGCGCCCAGCGCATCCCCGGCCAGCAGCAACCCGAACAGCGATCGGATCGCGCCCCGATCCGAAAGGCCGAGCATCTGGCGCACCGCCTCGGCACGCACGCCTCCGCCTTCCAGCCCGGCATGTGCGATCGCCTGGTCGAGGATCGACAGCCCATCGCGCGCCGAACCTTCCGCCGCGCGCGCGATCAGCGTCAGCGCCTCGGGCTCCGCCTCGACACCCTCGGCCCGCGAAACCCGCGCGAAATGACCTGCGAGCATCTCCGCGGGGATCCGCCGCAGGTCGAAGCGCTGGCAGCGCGACAGCACCGTCACCGGCACCTTGTTGACCTCGGTCGTGGCGAACAGGAACTTCACATGCGCCGGCGGCTCCTCCAGCGTCTTGAGCAGGCCGTTGAACGCCGCCTTCGAGAGCATGTGGACTTCGTCGATGATGTAGATCTTGTAGCGCGCCGAGACCGCCGAATAGCGCGACGCCTCGATGATCTCGCGAATGTCGTCGATGCCGGTGTGGCTGGCGGCGTCCATCTCGATCACGTCGATATGGCGCCCCTCGGCGATCGCCCGGCACGGCTCGCACACCCCGCAGGGATCGATCGTCGGGCCGCCCTGCCCGTCGGGTCCGATGCAATTGAGCGCCTTGGCGATCAGCCGCGCGGTCGAGGTCTTGCCGACGCCGCGCACTCCGGTGAGCAGAAACGCATGCGCCAGCCGGTCCCGCTTGATCGCGTTGCCCAAGGTCTGGACCATCGCGTCCTGCCCGATCAGCTCGGAGAAGGTCTGCGGCCGGTATTTGCGCGCGAGGACACGGTAAGCTTCGCCCTTGGGCTGGGGCGGTTCGTCGAGGCCAAGGAGGGATTCGGACATTACGCGAACTATCTAGGCGCCCCGACCGCATTTGTCGAAGCCGCGCGTGCGGCTTCGCCGTTCAGCCCGACCGAATTGCTCCATTCCGAATTGGGCAAGGCATTGGTGGCGACGAGCAGATACTGCACCAGCAGGATCGCGAGCAGAGCGATGTTCGCACCCCGCGATCGCACGAAGAGCAGCAGCAAAAGCGGAATCCAGTACATGGCCTGCCACACGAAGAACCAGACGTCGTCGCGCGCCGGAATCAGGATCGAAAGCTGGAGCAACAGCCCCGGAACGTTCGCGAGCATGACCCCGGCGATCACCAGCCGCTTTTGCTTGAAATAATGATCGTCGAGCACAGGCCAGGTCCCTTCGCGGCGCGGGAACACGCTGGCAGCGCCGAAGAAATAAGCGAGCGCGACGATCAGCGCGCCGAACATGGTCGGCCAGTCTATGTGGATCAGATCGCGTACCGACCAGGTCCACAGCCAGTAGCTGGCAAGGTCGAGCAGCACGAATATCGCGAGCATCGGAGTCAGCACGCCGAGCCTGACGGTATCGCGCGCCGCGACCGCATCGGTGAACCTGTGCGCGATCTCGGCCAGGGTCAGGCCGAGCAGCAGCCCGAACAAGGTGAAGAAGTAGTCGAATTCGCTCATGCTGACCCCCGCTTGCGGTGTGGCAGCTTCAGCGTGCTTCGAAAAGGTAAGAGGTGGGAGCCGGAACGACCCGACACGAAATCGTTACGGCTGCTTCCTTCCGGATCTGACCGGGTTGGCGACGGCATCGTCCGCCCGACTCCCGCGGCGCATATGGGCGAAGTGCCGCGGCGAGGCAAGGGGGCGGGAGCGCCCGAGATTGCGCGCTCCCGCCAACATGTCAGCGGTAGTAGCGCACCTTGCGGCAAATACGCACCCGGTTGCCGTTGCGCCATTTGCGCGTGCAGACCGTCCGCGTGGCAGCGCGGCGATGCGAGCGGCGAACGCGGCGTTCGGTACGGCGTTCGGTGCGTTCCCACCGGCGTCCGTCCTGTGAAAGCGCGGTCGCGCTGGCGGCGAAGGCGGCGGCCGTGATGGCGGTCGGCGCGGCGACCGTCGTCGCAGAAGCGGCGGGCACCGCGAGCATTGCCGCGGCGGCCGCTGCTACGATCGTAAGAATCTTCATGGCCTTGTTCTCCGGATGTCAGGATAAACCCCTGCGTCCGTTGCAATCCCGTAACGGCCTGTTGGTTCCCCGCGCCCGTCGAAGCGAGGTAATCAGCGGCCCTGCATGTCGCGGTGCTCCGGGGGCATTCGCACGGTGAGTCCATCAAGGCTCGCGTCGAGCAGAATCTGGCAGGCGAGCCGGCTGGTGCGCGTGGCGCCCATGGCGAGATCGAGCATGTCCTCCTCCTCCTCGCTCGCACGCGGCAGCCGGGCGAAATCCTCCGCATCGACGATGACATGGCAGGTCGAGCACGACATCTGCCCTTCGCACGTCCCCTCCAGCGGCTGGCCGGCATTTTGCGCCACCTCGAGCAGGATCGCGCTTTCGGCCGCCTCCACCTCCCGCGTCTCGCTCTGATCGGCGCTGACGAAGCGAACGCGGATCACGCCGCCACCTTCTGCGTGCGCGCCGCGGCGTTGATGCGATCGATCGCTTCCAACAGTTCCTCCTCGGTCGTGTAACGCCCGAACCCGAGGCGGATGCTCGACCGCGCCTCTGCGTCGCTCAGTCCGATCGCGCGCAGCACATGGCTGGGACGCCCCGATCCGCTCGCACAGGCCGAGCCCGCCGAAAAGGCGATACCGCGCAGGTCCGACATCAGCCGCGCGACGTCGAGGCCGGCACGGCGCAGGTTGAGATTGCCGTGATAGCGCGCGTCACGCGATCCGTTGAGCATCCAGTCGCTGCCGATATGCTCCAGCGCCGCGCGAAACAGCTGCTCGCCATGGGCATGGTCGGCGCCGAAGCGCTGCTTCGCCAGCCGCGCCGCCGCGCCGAAGCCCGCGCACAATGCCGGCGACAAGGTCCCCGATCGTCCGCCCGGCTCCTGCCCCCCGCCGTGGAGCAGCGGCTCGAGCGTCACTCCGTCGCGGATCCACAGGGCGCCGACGCCCTTCGGCCCATGGATCTTGTGCGCGGATATCGCGATCAGGTCGCATCCTTCCGGGATCAGGACGCGCCCATAACCCTGCACAGCGTCGCACAGGAACAGTGCACCCGCTGCCCTGGCCAGCTCGGCCAGTTGCCGGGTCGGCTGAACCACGCCGATCTCGTTGTTGACCAGCATCGCGGCAACCAGCCCGGTCCCTGGTCCGATCGCGGCACGGGCCGCCGCGAGATCGACCAGCCCGTCGCTGCCCACCGGCAACACCGTCACCGCGCGACCTTTGCGCGCCTCGGCCACCACGGTGTCGAGCACCGCGGCATGTTCGGTGGCGAGCGTGACGATTGCGCCCGTGGTGCCCTTGATCGCCCAGTTGAGCGCCTCGGTCGCGCCGCTGGTGAAGCTCACTGCGCCGCCCCCGGGCATCAGCCCCGCGACCTCGTCGCGCGCTACCTCGACCGCTGCCTTGGCCGCCCGTCCCGCCGCATGGGCGGAGTGCGGATTGGCGTGCTGGCTTTCGAGCCACGGCAGCATTGCCGCCAGCGCCTCGGGCGCGAGCGGCGTGGTCGCCTGATAGTCGAGATAGGTCATGCCGCGCGCGCCCGCGCCGCATCGGCGGTCCTGCGCCATACCTCGGCGAAGCAGTCCACCTCCGCCTCGGTCGTGGTCCGCCCGAAACTCACCCGAACGACTTCGCGCAGCTCGGGCTCGTGCCAGCCCATCGCAGCCAGCACATGGCTCGGCCGCATGCTCCCCGACGAACAGGCGCTGCCTGCCGATACCGAAATCCCGCCCA
>JASLBO010000149.1 GCA_030146605.1 Sphingomonas sp.
TGTCACGCGCCAGCGATCGTCTCCGTCAGGCCGAGACCCGTGGCGCGGTGCTCGGCGGCGAGGGCACGCCCGAGCCGTAGAGCGCGGTCGCGCAGACGCGCGAGGCGCAGATACTCTCTCAATTGCGCGACCGTCGCCGAAGGCGCGGCACGCACGCCGACCGGCCTCCGCTCAGATCTGCGCTGCCGTGCCGACCGGCCGCGTGGACGAAGCCACCCTCCCTGCATAGCATCAACCCGCACCCGAGCCCTTCCGAATGGCGCCGGGGTTACTGGCCAGGCTTCAAAATCGGGGAGGTACCGAAATGAAGCCGCCGGCGGCGAAAATCGCGCCTGAAGTCATTGCCTGCATCGCGGAAGGGCGATCGCCGACGCTCGACGAATTGTATCGAGTCGTGCACCGGATCGAAGCCGAGGTTCAGGGCGCGGGCCCCGCGTTCGCCTGGGGCGCACCGGGTGGGGACGGCTCGGCGCGCCTGCTCAGTCTGCGGGCCGCACACGCAGCGCTGACCGGAGGGGGTGATGTCGCGGCACCGGAGTGCCGACGCCGTTTCGAAACCTGAAAAGAGTGCGGACACGCGCGGACGCACGCGATTCATCGCCGGCGCTGGAGCAGACCGCGGTAGCCGCCTTCGGCCATCCGGCGAGCTTCCCGAACGAGACGGCGGACCCGCGAGCGCAGCGATTCCGAATCGTCCGTCCATTCGCGCTTGCGGCGCCCCTCCCCGACCAGCATGTCCGCAATCTCGCTTTGACTGGCGCCGGCGCCGAGCGCGTCATGTACCCGCAGCACGACCATCCAGCGGGCGATGCGCGGATCGCGCGGAAACAGCGCCCGGGCAAACTTGCCCCTCCGGCACAAATCGAGAAAGCGGCGCAGCGGCAGTATCGCCGGCTCCGCCGAACTGGTCCCGAACAGGCGATAGTGCAGCAGGACCGCCTCGCTGGCGGCGAGGCTGCCCTGCTCGATATCGATGCGGATACGATGCCAGCCATCCGAGAGCACCGCGTGCTCGCACCCCGCCGCATCGCACGCGATCGTCAGCCAGGGCGCAAGCCGCGCCACGGAGATGCTGTCGTCAACCCCCGGGGCGGAGCCAATGGCGGCGACGCGAAGCGTGCCCGGATCGAGATCGGCGCGCCAGATGATCCGGGCCTCGGGCGCGGCACAGGCGGGATCTTCCGCGAAAGTGAAGCCCCCATTGTTCCGGGTCGGAATCCTTCCGCCTGGCGGCCGCCCCCCGGGTCACATCGGTCGCGCGCGCATACCAGGCGATATAGCCGGGATCGCGGCGCAGCCATTCCCACATCAAGCCGGCACGGTCGATTTCGTGCAATCGCGTGTATTCACGCGCGCTCCGCCAGTCCATCGAAGGATGAGGCGGGTGGCGATCGTTCATTCCTGGCTCGACAACTCGGCGCCGTCGCGCAACAGGGCGACTGCTATTGATGCGACGTGGTGGACTGCTTCAGATCTTGCGCACCATGATTGGTCGGCCTGCGCTCTTCTTCGTAGCGACTTCACATGATAATATGACGAAATAGCGAGAGTCGCTGGAGGATGGCGTGAGACCCTGTCCTCCAGCCCCGAGAAAGGGGAAAGGGCGGCTCCGGGGGGTGCAGCGGCTTGAGACGCTGGCCCGGGCCGCATTGGCGCCCGATGGGCATGCACAGGATGGCGATGCAATTCTACCGCATCGTCGAGGAAGTGAAGACGGTCGACGATCTCGCCGCGGCGATGCAGGCGGTGACGGCGGAGCTCGGCTTTCAGTATTTTGCGATCGCGCATCATGTCGATGCGATCGCCGCCGAAGGCGCCGCGATCCGGCTGCATAATTATCCGACGCGCTGGGCCGACTATTATGAGCGCAACGCGCTGGGCGTCTCGGATCCGGTCCATCGCGCCAGCCACGTGACCGGCGCGGGTTTCCGCTGGTCGCGCATGCCCGACATGATCCCGCTCACCGCCGACGACAGACGCGTCCTGCAGATGGGACGCGAGGAAGGAATTGGAGATGGCTTCACCATTCCCGCCAACGTGCCTGGCGAGGCGCGCGGTTCCTGCTCGTTCGCGAGCGAGGCCGGACGTCCGATCACGCTTGAAATGCTCCCGCTCGCGCAGCTCGCCGGCACGATGGCGTTCGAGGGCGCGCGGCGCCTGTGGTCCTGCCGGGGGCAGCGCGATATCGCCGAGCTTCCCGTGCTGACCGACCGGCAGCGCCTCTGCCTGATGTGGGCGGCACGCGGCAAGACCGACTGGGAAATCAGCATCATCCTGGACGTTACCGAGGAGACGATCGCCCGGCATATCAAGATGGCCTGTGTGCGCTACGGCGTGAGGAAACGGTCATCGCTGCTGATCCGGGCCCTGTTCGACGGAACGCTTACTTTCTCCGATATCTATCGCCGCTGATATTACCCTTTTCAGGAATAGACGGCGCCGGCGCTATGCCGAACCTTGGACCGCTCAATCCAAGGGGAGTGTCCAGTCATGCTTCATGCCCTGCAATTCGGTGCGCGTCCGGTGCCCTACGGCGTGCTGCGCGCTATGTTCGCCGCGCGCAAATCGGTGTTCGTCGACCTGCTCAAATGGGACGTGCCGGTGCTCGACGGCCAATATGAAATCGACCAGTTCGACGATCCCAACGCCACCTATCTGATCCTGACCGACACCGAGGGCGCGCATCTCGCCTCGGCCCGTCTGCTGCCGACAACGCGCCCGCATTTGCTCGACAGCTTCTATGCCGGGCTCTGCGAGGCCGAGCCTCCTCGTGGAACCGAAATCTGCGAAATCACCCGCTTCTGCCTGGGCCGCGGCCTCAACGCGCGCGACCGGCGCGCCGCGCGCGACACATTGGTCACCGCCCTTGTCGACCATGCGCTTGCGCACGGGATCCATGCCTATAGCGCAGTCGCCGAATTCGGCTGGTTCCAGCAAATTCTCGCCTTTGGCTGGCGATGCCGCCCCCTCGGCCTCCCCCAGCAAGTGGAAAGTAGCACCTTGGTCGCCCTCAGGATCGAGATCGATGCCGACACGCCGCGACGGCTCGCCGAGGCCGGGATCGGACCGGCGGAGTTGCCGGGCGTCCGCGCGCGCTTCGCCGCGTGACCGCACAGGAGGCTATCATGACCAGCACCCCCACCAGCCAGGACGCGGTCGCCCGCGCCTGTGCGGCCCTTCTCGCACGCGGCAATCTGATCCTGCGCGGCGCCGTGCCCGGGGAGAGAATCGCTGCGCTGGACCGCGACCTCGCGGACGATTTCCGGCATACCCCGTTTTGCGAGGGTGGCTTCTACGGCGAAACTACCCAGCGCTTCGGCCGCCTGCTGCTGCGCTCCGACTATGCCGCCCAGCTGGTTCAGCAGGAGACTGTCCTCGGCATCGCCGAAACGATACTCGGGCCGTGGTGCGACCGGATCCAGCTCAATGTGACGCAGGCGATCGCGATTCATCCGGGCGCGCCTGCGCAGGTTCCGCACCGTGACCAGGACATGTGGCGGACACCGGCCGACGGCGCCGAATATCTGCTCAACGTGATCTGGCCGCTCACCGAATTCACCGCTGCGAATGGCGCGACCCTCGTCTGGCCCGAAAGCCATGGTGCGCATGCGCGCGACCCCGAACCCCGACATGATCCGGTCGCGGCGGAGATGGAGCCAGGCGATGCGCTGCTGTTCCTCGGCTCGACGCTGCATGGTGCCGGCGCGAACCGCAGTCATAGCGTCCGCCGCGGCGTGGTGGTTGGCTATTCGCTGGGCTGGCTCAAGCCCTATGAAAATCCCTGGCTCGCTTATCCGCCGGAGGTTGCGCGCGGCTTTCCGCCCGAGCTTGCCGCGCTGGCCGGGTATCGGCAGCACCGCCCGAACCTCGGCAATTTCGAAGGCCAATGCCCGTCGGTTCTGCTCGACGGACCGACCGACCGGCATCTTGCGGCGATCGACGCACTGCGTCCCGAGCAGGCAGAGATGGTCGCGGCGTTCGTGGCCAGCCAGCAGCCGTGAACGCCGCGGGCGTCATCGCTGAGCGTGCTTATGAGCGCCTCAAGGCACAGCTGCTGCAGGGACTGTTCCGGCCAGGCGCGCGGCTCGACCCGGCGCATTTGGCGGATCGACTCGACAGCAGCGTGACGCCGGTGCGCGCCGGTCTAAACATGCTCGTCGGCGAGGGCCTGATCGAGACCGGCACCGGCGAGGGCTATCACGTCCCGCTCCTCGACGAGCCCGCGCTGCGCGACCGCTATCTGTGGAGTGCCGAGCTGCTTGGGCTCCTGCTCCGCAGGCCGCGCGAAGACGGGCTGGAGGTGCAGCAAGCGGAGACCACGGACCAGGCGGCGCGCACGGCAGCGCTGTTCGCCGCCGTGGCACGCGGGACGGGCAACCCCGAGCATGTTCGCGCGATCCAGGCGGTGAACGACCGGCTCCATGCCGTGCGCGTCGCGGAAACCCTGGTGCTCCCGGGGGTGGAGCCGGAACTGGACGAGATCGCGCGGGCGCTCACCGCGGGCGTCCGTGCGCCCCTCCGCGGCCTGATCGCCCGCTACCATCGCAGGCGCATTCGCGCGAGCGCGACAGTGCTGCGGCAGCTCTATCGGATGCCCGACGCCTCCGCACAATAATCGGGGAATCAAATCCGTATTCAATTCGGATCGCAGAATCGCACTTCTAGACTCTTCGATGCTGCATGTGTCCGCAGCAATCGAGGAAGGAAGTGCATCATGGAACGCGTACAACCGCTGATCGAACTCGAGGTCGCCAGCACCGCGACGATGGGCCCCGGAGGC
>JASLBO010000159.1 GCA_030146605.1 Sphingomonas sp.
GCGGCGATCCGCCGCTCGCGCGCAGCAACGCCCTCGCCCAGCCATTCCGGAACGATTACCGCCTCGTCTACGTCACTGCGCGGCGCTCGGTCCTCGGAGGCAGCGAACTCGTCTCGACGACATCGCTGGTGTGGCACCAACTGAACACGGTGTTCGACGCAACCGGTGCCGACGGCACGCCATCGCCCCGAAGCTTCGAAGAGAGGAACAACATCGCGCTGCTCTCGAACGAGACGCGGCTTTCGGGCGGTGGCCAACGGACGCCGTGGGTGGCCGGCATGTCGGGGATCTACAGTCTGAGCCGCCTTTCACGGTTCCTGGGATCCCCCGAGGATCCGGACCAGATCGCGGGCATACGCAACCGGCAAATGGAATTCTCGGTATTCGGCCAGGCATCCCATCCGATCACTTCGCTGCTGACCGTAACCGGTGGCGGGCGATTGACCATGTCCAACGGCGCAGGGAACCTGCTCGACGACGTACCTGGCAGGGCGGAGGAATCGCGCGCCCGGGCGCACTTCGCCGGGAGCGCGGCGCTCGACTGGCACCTGTCGCCATCGCTGTCGGCGTTCCTCCATTATCAGCAGGGGTTTCGTCCCGGCGGCTTTGCGGTGGCGTCCGGATCGGCCACCGAAAGCCAGGAGTTCGAGGCCGACGATCTGAGCCAGATCGAACTCGGCATCCGCTGGCGCGACAAAGCGCGGAACCGCCTGTCGGTCCGGGCAGCCATCTTCGCGGTCGACTGGAACCATGTCCAGGCCGATCTGGTCGACGGCTCGGGCCTTCCCGCCACCGCTAATATCGGCAGCGGCAGAATCTATGGGCTGGACGGCGAGATTACCTGGCGTGCGTCCCCGATCTGGACGCTGACCGCCTCGGCTTTCCTGAATAACAGCCAGGTGGTCGCAACGAGCGCGACGGCGGGCGATCCGGACGAAATCACGCTGCCGAACATTCCGAGCGATGGCGTGCGAATTGGCAGCGCATGGCGGTTTGAGCTGGCGCGCGACGTCGTGCTGACCGGCGAGGCCACTGCGCGTTATGTCGGCCGATCGTATCTCGGGGCGACTCCGCCGATGGACGTGACGCAGGGCCGGTATCTTGTCGGCGGACTCGGCGCTCGAATCGACTTCACGCGCTTCGGCATTTCACTGGACATCTCGAATATCGGCGATGCCCGCGCGAACACCTTCGCGTTCGGCAATCCCTTCGGGCTGGGCCGCCGGAATCAGATCACGCCACTGCGGCCGCGGACTGTCCGGCTGGGGCTCGACTCCCGCTTCTGAGAGCCCCGGCAAGGCGCCGGCGACGATCGCCTGGCCGCAACGCGCTGGCCGCAATTTCCTGGCTGAAGGACGTGCTCGTCCCAGCATCGACGCGCGAAACACCCTTCGATTTTTTTTGGTGAGGGTTCCGCGACCTGCCGGCGTCTCAGGGCAGGAAGGAGACAGCCCTGATGTCCGAGAAACTGACGCCGCTCGAAAGGGCGGTGATCGCCTTGTCGCGCCAGGATCCGGTTTCGAGCCTGCGCTCCGGAAGCCGCAAGCGCGGATGGATCCTGGGGCTGCCGACCGCCCCTCCGCCACTCGCCAATCCACGGCTCGAGGCGCTGCGGCGCTACGCGATCCTCCGTCGATTACACGGGCAGGACAGGGTCGAGGCCGAACGCGAGCAGCTCGGTAAAATGGACTTCAGCGACGAGCAGATAGAAGAAGTCGGCGACCTGGTAGATCCCGGCAGCCTCACCGCGATCAGCCCAGATCGAAGAAAATATCTTCGTCTCGGCCGGAGGCCTTTTTCCGGCACGTTTCTGGAACTCAGCAGAAATAAATAATCAATCTAGCGGGATAATCGATGAAATATACAAAAATGATTTCCAGCGGCACTGCAGCAATCATCGCTGCGCCGTTTTTATTCTGGTCCGCTGCGGCGTTCGCCCAGGGAGTGATCCCGGCAGAGGCGGCGACTGCGGTGCCGGTTCAGGCATCGGAGCAGGAAGATGAAAACCATATCTCGATCGGCGCCGGCGGCGCCTATATGCCGGCCTATCTCGGGTCGGACAAATACCGGTTCCAGCCCCTGCCGGTGATCGACATCAAGCAGGGTCGCTTCTTCGTCAATTTCGAAGACGGTATCGGCGCCAATCTGTTCGAAAGCGAAGCCGTGACCGCAGGTGTCGGCCTGACGTTCGTCGACGGGTTTCGCAAGCAGGACGCGCCGTCCGGGATCGGCAAGCTTTCGGACGGATTGGGGGCGCGCGGCTTCGTCAAGCTTCGCCAGTTCGGGTTCGAGGCCACGCTCGGCACCACCAAGATCATCACGGGCAACAGCAAGGGTGTCCTGGTGGACGCGAGCTTGTCTTATCCTGTTCGGGTAAGCGACAAGCTCGTACTCAGCCCGTCGATCGGGGCGACCTATGGCGACAAGAAGCACAATAACCGCTATTTCGGAGTAAGTGCACCGCAATCCCTCGCGTCGGGTCTTCCGCAATATCGTGCGGGCAGCGGCTTTACCGATGCGACCGCGACTCTGGCGGCGCAATACCGCCTGACCGATCGTATCGGCGTCGGAGTCGCGGGCGGCGTCAACACGCTGCTGGGCGACGCCAGGAACAGCCCGATCGTCAAGCGCAAGACGCAGCCCTTCGGCATGGGGTTCATCAGCTACACTTTCTGACGGCCGTAGCTTCCAAGACGGCCGTCCGGGGCGCCCCCGTCCCCCCTCGCGGGGGCGCCCCTCCTGGGCTCGGTGACGCATTTACTGGGAGCTCTCCACGGTCTTCTGACGCGCAGATACGCGCGGCTATTTCTGGTGGTGAGACGATCTGCCGGTTTCGAGCCGGTACCTGTCGCATCTATCGGCGCGTGGACCCTGCCGCGCGCACCAGTCGCCCGATGGTGAACAGGCGCAGTCTCGCGACCGGCGGCTTTCGATGAGCGGGATGCAGGCCAAGCTAGCCGAGGCCCGCGTCGCGCGTACCCGGGAGACACGCGGCATGCTTCATTGCTGACGAGCACCCGGGCGACGCTTCAGGCACTGGGGACCACCCACACGCCGGCGAACTATGTCGATCTGCTCTCGACCGGGACCCCGCCTATCGCGCGCCTCGCGCGTGGCGTGGCGTGGGCCGTCGAGTTGGGCAGTGAGGGTTTGTCGATCTGCCGGAGTCTCAGCCCTGAAGCGAGATTGCTTCGCTATCCGTCCGGTTCGGCGAAGGCAGGTCTCCAGGCAAATGAGGCCGAACTTGGCTGCGAAAAGCAAGATACTTCGCTTCGGCTGGGCGCTGTTGTGGCTCGCCGGGCTGCTCATCCTCGGCAAGATCGCGATCTCGGTTGGTCAGGAACTGGGCTCTGCGCTTCTTGGCGCGATAGCTGCAGGCCTGACATTGCTCGTCGTCCTCGCGCTTCGGGCGTCCCTCCCTTCGCGACGACGGTGAGCAGGGTTTCGGGACAACCGACCGGAGGTTGCCACCGCTCTGCCTCAACGGCGCCGTCGGTTCATCCCGGTGAAACGTGCAAGCGCGAGGATTAGCTAGCACCATTCAGGATGCTCGCCCCGGAGGGAGCGGAGCCCTACTTCGCCATGGCAGTCTTTCCGGCCAGGATGCTTTAACCATCGACACGTGGCACATGGACGGACTGGCGGCTTCGGGCAGCAACGACGTCGCCGTGACGGATCTGGTCATCCGGGGGCACCGCATCCTGGACGGCGCGCTGACCGCCAGCCTGCCCTCCATCGGCGCATCACCAGGACGTGCCGACCACAAGGCGGAAATTGCGGCCGAAGATCGGGCGGCCGTAAATGGCTTCGGCGCTGCCTTGGCCGCTGAGCGAGTCGGTGCGGCTGTTGCCTTCCGTCAACCCATGGGCATTCAAGATGTTGTCGCCCACCACCTGGAGCTGCCAACGGCCGCGGCGCAGTGTTACGCCCGCGCCGACTGTTCCATAGGAGGGCAGCGCGGTGTTGTTGTACACATCGACGAAGCGCTTGCCCATGTAGGTGTACCGGCCATAGAGCGAGATATCCGTTCCGCCCGAGGTGAAGTCGAAGCTCGGGCGAATGTTGCCGTAGATCTTCGGCTGGCGCACGATCTGGTTGCCTTCGGCCTGCTCAGGATCGGCACCCGTCGAGCTCTTGAAGTTCTTGTACTTCGGATCGCTGACCGTCAGCGCACCATTGAGCGTGAACCAGGGGGTCACCGACCAGGCAGCGTCGAACTCCACGCCTTTGACCTGCGCCTCGCCGATAAAGGGTATGTTGACGTCGTTGCGTCCCGTGGTCGGGTCGAACGCGAGGAAAGAGGCATTGAGCGGATCGAAATTGGTGTAGAAGCCGGTCACGTATAGATAGGAGCGCCCTGCAGCGAGCTTGAGGCCCAGTTCATACTGGTCCGCCACGGTCGTCAGGATCGTCGGATTGATGTTCATCACGCTCTGGATGTTCGGCGGAGTCTCCAGATGCGAGGCGCGGCCGTAGAACCCGATATGATTGCTGAAGTCGTAGTTGGCGCCGACCGTCCAGTTGGTGACATGCGGCTTGCGCTCCTGGTTGATGATCGCACCGGTGAAGGCACGGGTGGCATCATCGGCGAGCGTGGTCCGATCTCCGAGATTGGCCTGCTCGGTAAGCGCCGCCCAGCCCTTGTAGCTGTACCGCTCGTGACGGATGCCGCCGTCGATGCGCAGGCCGGGTACGATCTCCCAGGTGTCGTTGGCGAAGAGCGCGTACATCGTGGCATCGGAATCGCCGCGGCTGAGCGTGGCGGTATAGTTGAGCACGCCATTGTCCGTCACGCGGCCGAGCTCGGTACCCGCCCCGGAATAGGCGACCAGGTCCAGCGTGCGCGGCTTGCCGGCAACTTCGATGAGATAGTTCTGATAGT
The DNA here is from genome assembly GCA_030146605.1 of Sphingomonas sp. Lineage (GTDB taxonomy): Bacteria > Pseudomonadota > Alphaproteobacteria > Sphingomonadales > Sphingomonadaceae > Sphingomonas. Next base: position 4,883 of record JASLBO010000159.1, read on the forward strand.
CGGTCCGGCTGTCCTCGCCATAGGCGCTGCCGTAAAGGCCGAGCTTGAGGTCATGGTTGCCGAGAGGGGTGTCGAACCGCTTCGCCACCGAGACGGTGCTCTGCGCCGAGTAGAAGCGCGAATGGATGTCGCGATACTGGCCCTGCATGACCAGGCCCGAAGCCGCAGAGGGATCATAGGCCGTGTTCGTACCGGCCAGCACGTAGCGGAAGCTGGCGACGTCCCCGAAGGCGGTACGCGCGCGTCCCAGAAAGCCACTGGCGAAGCTGTTCGCGTCGGCGGGGTTCGTCGTCGAATAGAAGGCCGTGAAATCCAGCTTTCCGTGGGTGTAGCCGCCCTTGGCCTGGACCAGCCAGCCATCGAACTCGGCTTCATACTGTGCGCCGATATTGATCATCTGCATGT
>JASLBO010000174.1 GCA_030146605.1 Sphingomonas sp.
GGCTGCAGGGCCGTATTGCCATTTCGGGCGCCAAGAACGCCGCTCTCACACTCATGCCCTGTGCGCTGCTTACCGATGAGCCGCTGACGCTGCGCAACCTGCCGCGGCTCGCCGATGTCGATGGGTTCGGCCATCTGCTCAACCAGCTCGGGGTGTCGACCACCGTCGAAGGCTCGCGGCCCGAGGAGTTCGGGCGGGTGATGACGATGCGGGCGGCCAACTTGAGCTCGACGGTCGCGCCCTACGACATCGTGCGCAAGATGCGCGCCTCGATCCTGGTGCTCGGCCCGCTGCTCGCCAGGGCAGGCGAGGCGACGGTGTCGCTGCCCGGCGGCTGCGCGATCGGCAACCGGCCGATCGATTTGCACCTCAAGGCACTGCAGGCGATGGGCGCCGAGATCGAGGTTGCCGCCGGCTATGTGAAGGCATCGGCACCCGGTGGCCGCATCGCCGGCGGCCGCTTCCGTTTCCCGGTGGTGTCGGTGGGCGCTACCGAGAACGCGCTGATGGCGGCGGCGACCGCGCGGGGCACCACGGTGCTCGAGAACGCCGCGCGCGAGCCCGAGATCGTCGACCTGTGCAATCTGCTGGTCGCGATGGGCGCGCGGATCGACGGGATCCATAGCGAGACGCTGACCATCGAAGGCGTCGACCGGTTGCACGGCGCGACCTATGCGGTGATGCCCGACCGGATCGAGGCGGGAAGCTATGCCTGTGCCGCGGCGATCACCGGCGGCGATCTCGAGCTGGTCGGCGCCGACGCGGGCGACATGCGCGCGACGCTGGATGCGCTGATCGAGGCAGGCGTGACCGTCGAGGAAAAACGCGATTCGGTTCGCGTCGCGGCGCCCAACGGGATCAAGCCGCTGACCCTGTCGACTGCGCCGTTCCCGGGTTTCGCCACCGACATGCAGGCGCAGTTCATGGCGATGTTGTGCAAGGCCGATGGCGCCAGCGTGCTCACCGAGACGATCTTCGAAAACCGGTACATGCACGTCCCCGAGCTGGCGCGGATGGGCGCCAATATCGAAGTTCGCGGCCGTACCGCGGTGGTGCGCGGAGTGGACAGGATGGTCGGCGCGCAAGTGATGGCAACCGATCTGCGCGCGTCGATGAGCCTGATTCTCGCCGGCCTTGCCGCAGAGGGCGAGACGCAGGTCAACCGCGTCTATCACCTCGACCGCGGCTATGAGCGGCTCGAGGAGAAGCTTCAGGGCGTCGGCGCCGATATCGAGCGCGCCGGCGACGGCTAGGCGCCCGCCCGCCTGATTGACTCTGTTCGAGCCGGCTGGCCATTGCCCACCCGCAGCGGTCAGGGTTGTCGTGGCATGATGGACCCCACGGACTGCGCAGGGGCGCCGGAAAACTCCCGGTTCTCCCTTTCAGACCCATTCGTGGATCGGCGGCCTCGCGTCGCTGCCAGCCTAACGCGCAGTGCTCGTCGAGAAGGGGCGGGCCGCGCGGGACGTCGCCCAGCTCCGATCGGGTTTCGCCTGCATCGTGAAACGCAGTTCGCCGCCGGCCGACAGCTCCTCATGGGTGATGTAGCTGCGCGCCAGCGGCTTGCCGTTGAGCGTGACCTTGCCGACATAGCCGTTGCTCGCCGACAGCCCATCTGTGCGCACGGTGAAGCGCTTGCCGTTTGGAAGGTTGAGCGTCGCGCGATCGACGAACGGGCGGCCGATGACATATTGGTTCGATCCCGGCGCTACGGGATAGAAGCCGAGCGCGGTAAACACGAGCCACGACGACATCTGGCCGAGATCGTCATTGCCCGACAGGCCCGCGGGCCCCGTCTTGTACTGGCTCTCGACGATCTGCTTGAGCCGCTCCTGCGTCCGCCACGGCTGGCCGGCGAAATTGTAGAGATAGGCGACGTGGTGGCTGGGCTCGTTGCCGTGGATATATTGACCGATCAGCCCGGCAATGTCCTCGGCATGGCTGTAATCGAGCTTCGAATTGTCGAAGTCGAACATCGCGTCGAGCTTTTTGACCGCCGCCTTGTCGCCGCCGAGCAAGGCGAACATCGCCGCCTGGTCCTGCGGCACGAACCACGAATATTGCCAGGCGTTGCCCTCGGTATAGTCCGAGCCATAGTTGATTGCGGTGGGGTCGAAGGGCGTGCGGAAGCTGCCGTCGGTCTTGCGCGCGCGGAGGAAGCCGGTCTTCGCGTCGAAGCTGTTGCGCCAGTTTCCGGCGCGCTTCTCGAAGGTGGCGGCGACATCGGCCTTGCCGAGCGCGCGGGCCATGCGGGCGATGGTCCAGTCGTCATAGGCATATTCGACGGTCTTCGACGCCGCTTCGGGCTCCTTGTCGATCGGCGCGTAGCCGAGCTTCATATAGTGATCGAGCCCGCCATAGGGGCCGTAGCTGGCGCTCTTGACCATTGCGTCGAGCGCGGCGTTCGCGTCGAAGCCGCGGACGCCCTTGAGATACGCGTCGGCGATCACCGGGACGGCGTGATAACCGATCATCGTCCAGGTCTCGCGGCCCTGGAACTGCCAGACGGGCAGGATCCCGAACGGGCTGTGCTGCTGGCTGGTGAGCAGCGAATTGACGAAATCGGCGTTGCGGCGCTCGGGCTGGACGAGCAGCAGCAAAGGATGCTCGGCGCGGAAGGTATCCCATAGCGAGAAGGTCGAGTGGAAGGTGAACCCCTCGGCCTTGTGGACCTGATCGTCGGGGCCGCGATAGCGGCCGTCGGCGTCGGAGAAGACGCTGGGCGCCATCAATGCGTGGTAGAGCGCGGTCGAGACCATCGTCTTCGTCGGGGCGGGGGCGTCGATCTGGATCGCGCCGAGTGCCTGCTCCCACGCCGTGCGGGTGCTGGCGCGGACCGCGTCGAAGCCGCCCGGCTCGCTGTCGAGATTGGCGATCGCGCCGTCCTCATCGACGCTCGAGAGCGCAACCTTGAGTTCGAGCGGCTTGTCGAGTTTGCCGAAGTCGAGGCGGGCGACCAAGGCGCGGCCGGCGAGCTGCTCGAGATCGTCGCGGCCGCGGCCCGGGCCCTGAAAGCCCTTATACTCGACCTTTTCCTCGCGGTTGAGGAAGGCGTGGCCGGTCAGCGGCGCGGAGGGGCGGATCGCGAAGAAGAGTTTCCGCGCCGGTGCCCAGCCGCGGGTCTCGCGCATTCCGGTGATCGTGCCGTCGGGGCGGATGCGGATCGACGACCAGAGCGTCTTGCCGGGATAATTGTAGAGCGCGCTGCGCAGATCGAGGATCAGGTGCGCAGGTGTCCCAGCGGCGAAGGTGTAGCGGTGGATGCCGATGCGGGTGCCGGCGGTGAGCTCGGCGCGAATGCCCGAATCGGCGAGCGTGACGCCGTAAAAACCGGGCTGGGCGGTCTCGGTGCCATGGCTGAAGCGCGAGCGATAGCCCGAGCCGGGCTTCTTCGGGTCGCCAGGTTCGAGCAGCACGCTCTCGCCGGCCGCGGGCATGACGAGGAAGTCGCCGAGATCCGAATGCCCCGCGCCCGAGAAATGGGTGTGCGAGAAGCCCTGGATCGTCGGATCGTCGTATCGATAGCCCGCGGCATGGCCGTAGCATTCGCGGATCACGCAGCCGGTGTCGGTGTCGGGGCTGAGCTGGACCATGCCGAAGGGGGCGACCGCGCCGGGGAAGGTGTGGCCCTCGCCGCCGGTGCCGATGAAGGGGTCGACGCTTTCATAGGTGGTCTGCGCGAGGAGGGGGGACGTCGTGAGCGACAGGGCGGCGAGCGCGGCGAGGGCGCGGCTAAGGCTACGGAGCATGGCGGCGGGTTAAAGCATGGTCGCGCTTCTGATTCCACCGTCATCCCGGCTTTCGCCGGGATGACGAAGATTCATGGCTTGGGTGACAGATCGATCGCGGCGTGGACCAGCGCGATATAGCTCGGGCTCATGTTCACGACATATTCGTTCTCGCCCCAGAAAAACGGCCAGTTCTCGCTATTCTCGGGCAAATCGGGCTTGAGGATCAGCACGCCGGGGACGACGCCGCCGGCGATGAACGAGAAGTCCGCGCGATTGCTGCCATAAGCGACTTCCTTCGATCGCGTGCCGACCCCCGAGACGAACGAGATGTCCGAGCCGGGATGCGTGCCGTGGAGATAATCGAGCGCGCGAAACACTTGCCCGCCATCGCTCAGTGCCGGGAAGGCCTTGTGGATCGCATAGTCGGTGAGGCCCGACTGGATCACTGCGCCGTTACCGGCCCAGCCGCCGGTGGTGATCGGCACGCCGTAGGGATTGGCGCCGGTGAACGGCGTGGCGTTGGCCTTGAGCGTGCGCGCGGCGGCTTCGACGTTGCTGCGATAGGCCGCATCCATGAAGGGCAACGCCTGCAGCGCGGTATCGGCATATTGGCCGAAGCGCGGCGCGATCTCGGGCCACAGGCTGGTGACGCGTGCGGCGTATTGCGGGTCCTTCGTCGTCACGAGCAGTTCGACCGCCGCGGCGAACTCCTCGCCGGGCAGCCAGCCGCCGGTGGTGTTGCCGTGGCTGAACGTATTGGGTGCGTGGCCGTGTTCCTCGGCCCAGACGTCGCTTGCGAGCTTGAGCGCCTTGTCCGCCAGCGCGTCGTCATAGCCGCGCAAGGCGCGGCTCGATGCCGCCAGCGCCGCTGCCGAACCGTAATTGAGCGCGCTCGATTTGCTGGTGAACACCCAGCGATCATCGGGAGTGCCGCTGCGATTGCCCTTGCGCTCGCCGAACTCGAGATCGGAATCGTAGACCAGCCCGTCGGTCTTCGACGCGGCGTCGCCGAGATGGGTATATTGCGCGACGTCGGGCTCGACCACGCCGTGGACCGCATAGCCCACCGCATCGTACATCGAGGCGAGATAGAGAACGCCGTGCTCGATCTGCTGGAGCAGGTCGGGCTTGCCGTCCGGCACGTGCATCTCGACGCGGCGGAGGGCCTGATCGACGAGCGTCTGGTCGCGCGTCGGCTTGTGCTCCTCCCAGATGCCGACCAACGACCGGATCACGGCATATTGGGTCTGGGTGCGGATGTCGAAATCGCCCGCGTCGAGCCAGCCGCCGACATCGAGGCCGGGAACGTGCTCGCCGGGCTTGAACTTGGTGTCGGTGGTCGGGCCCTGGCGATAGAGATCGACATGCTCGTGGTTCACCGGGGCTTGCCGCGCATCGTCGCGGTGGCTGTCGCCGTGCCAGACGCGATAGGCCTCGTTGACCAGCATGTGATCCATCTGGACGGGCATGTAGACGTCGAGGCTAGGATGCCATGCGTCGGCATAGATGTCGGGCGCGATGCGGAAGCTGTGGGTGCGCTTGCCGGCATATTCGAGCTGGTAGAGGCCGGGCTGGCGGACGCTGCTGAAATCGAAGCTGAGGTAATTGTAGCGGAGATATTTGCCCCAGCTTTTGGGCGTGCCCGACAGCGCTACCGCGGCCTTGCCGGTCTCGTCGATGCGGAGCAGTTTCGCGGGGCCTGCGGGCTTCGCATTGGCATCGAGCTCGATCACCGCGGTCTTGGCCTGTGCCGGTGTGTAGCCGAGCTGCGAATGGCCGATCACCGGTTCGCGCAGCCAGCCGGGAACGCTGTTGGGGCTGAGCGTCCATTCGATCACGCGGCCGGTCTGCCCCGCGGGAAGCAGGCTGCGCAGGACGAACCAGCCGTTCTGGGCCTGGTTGCGGCCGTCGAACAGCTGGAGATCGCCCTTGGCGGCGCGGATCGTGACGCGCCGCGCCGGGTCCTCGGGCGCGAAGACGAGGGTCTTGCCCGAGGCCATCGGCAGTGGCTCGGCGCCCGGGCCGATGTCGCGGCCACTGGCGGCGTTGCGTTCACCCCCCGCGATCATGTCGCCCGCCGGATAGAGCGGGAAAGCGCCAGCCTTGCCGTCGGCAAGGAAGCTCTTGTGGAAATAGGCGGAGGGCAGGAATTCGAGATTGAACCCCGCTTTGCCGGCGAGCGCGGCAGGCAATGGCTGGTCGAGAATCACGGCGATGTGGACGCCGTCGGGGCGGCGTTCGGCGCGGATGCGATACCGGAATTTATACTCGGGATATTCGAGCAGCGCCTCGATCGCGCCGGTCCTGGGATCGACATCGCGCTTCACCATCCGGCCGATCGGATCCCATTGGCCAGGCGTGGCGGAGAGGCGGACATCGCCGTTGGTGGCGGTGCGCTCGCCTTGCTGGACGATCTCGACGCCGCTGATCTTCGAATCGGCGAACAGGCCGTCATACCAATTGGAGAAGACGAGGACGTTGACCCCCCGCGCCTCGAAATAGCCGGCCTCGTTCAGCCGGAGATCCGTTTGCGCGGTGGCGGGGGAAGCCAAGCTTGCGGCACTCGCCAGAAGACATGCGCCCAGCAGCCGTCGCCCGATTTTGCTCTTCACGTCGCTCTCCTCTATGCCCGGATTTGTCCCGGCGCTTGTTGAAGTTAGCGCTAACACAGACAAAAGGGGCAGGGGAAGAGCCGGGGGATCGCGCGCGTGCAATCGGGCAATGTTTTTACGGACCGGCGGGCGTGGCTGTTCGTCCTGGGCTGCGTGGGTGTCACGATCGGCGTGCTGATGCATATCCCGATGTTCCTGATG
>JASLBO010000210.1 GCA_030146605.1 Sphingomonas sp.
GTCGCGAACTGGCGCTTGTGCTGCCCCTCGCCCTCGGTGAAATCGAACGCCGCGAAGCGCCCCTCACCGAACAGATCCTGCATCGCCTCGAGCTGGAGCACCGCGCCCGGCGACCAATCGTTGAACTTCGGATCATGCCCGACATAGGCGTAGATCACGGTATCCCCGACGATCGGGCAACAGAGATAGGCGGCCGGCTCCCCGGCAATGTAGAGCAACCACGCGCGCACCTGATCGGCGGCGACAAGCCCGCTCATCATGCGAAGAAACTCCACACCTTCGGGAAGCCCCGAGCCGAGCAGCCGCTCCTGATAGGTCGTCGCTGAAATCGCACGCGCCACCGAATGGAAAGCCTGCAGCTCTTCCGCCGTCCGGAAGCGCCGAACATCGATCGCCCCGCCCGAGGCCGCAGCGATCTTCTTCGCCTTGCGCCGCAGCCCCTGCCGGGCATTCGACGACAGGCTGGCGAACCAGCCGTCATAGCTTCCGGTGAAATCGAGATAATAGCGCGTGTAACGTTGCCGCACGAACGGCAGCATCGCCCCCGAACCCGCGACCAGCCGGGCCATCTGGGCCTCGGGCAATGACGTCACCAGATAGCCGTCGGCATCTCCATCGATCGCCGGCAGCTCCGGCGCGAGCCCGCTTCGCGCCTCGGCGAGGGTCAGCGGCACGCGGACCAGCGAACGCCGCACCGTGAACAGCGTGCGCGCTCCGATCTCGAACTTGAGCCGCACCGGCTGCGGCGCGGCGGCAATCTCGCGCACCGCGTTCACGTCGCGCGTTCCTCGACCCAATTGGACCAAAGCTGCTCGGCCTGCCGCAATCGGGTCCGCAGCACACTGGGCGCGAGCGGCGCATCGTCCTGCCCCAGCGCCATCGCTGGCCTGTCCCCGAAATGCGCGGTCGCCAGCACTTCCCGGCGCTCGGCGAGCATCCGGCACAATGCCTCGAAGCGCCGGACATGCACCGCGTTGGCGCGCGTACCCGCCCGGTTGGCGAGCTCGAAGCCGTGGCTCACCACCGTCACTGCGGCATGGCCCGCGCGCACCGCATGCTCCAGCGCCGCCTTCATCTCGGCCGCGGACAGCGCGCAAACCTGAAAGTGGCGGAGATGCCCCTTTTGATCCTCGATCAAGGTCACCGGCACTTCGATCACCCCGCGATACGCGATCGGCGCGATTTGGCGTGGCGGGAGGCCGATCGCACTCGGCCAGGGATGTTCGGAGCCGTTGTGGCTCGAATCATAGACGAATTCGAGCTTGGCCAGCGCCGCCAGCGTATCGTCGCTCGCCGAATAGGAGCCCGATCGGAACGCGATCGGATCGGGCGCGCCGGCCGCGGTCAGCATATCCGCCGCTCCCGCGATCAGCTCGACTTGCTCGGCAAGGCTGTAATCGATCAGTTCGAACGGGCCATAAGCCGCGCCGCGGTCGCCCGCCTGCGCGCCGGTCCAGTTCGGGTGGAGGTGCAATTGCACTTCCTGCCCCGCCTCGAGGATCGCGCCCACCACACGCTTGATCGGCTCCAGCCCATAAACCAGCGCCGGCATCGGATCGACGAAGAAGCACGCCTTGAGCCCGTGCGCCGCCAGCTGCGCCAGCTGCCAGCCGACCCCTACCCCCGCCGGCTCGAGCGAGCGCTGGACGATCGTCGCGGCATCCAGTCCGGCGACGTGGTGACGCCACATCAGCTCGGTATCGACAGTGAGGAAGACACGGGTCGGCATGCTCTCCCCCCTAGCGCCCCGGAGTGAAGAAACTCCCAATCGGTTCGGGATGTCGAGGCTGTATCGCCATTCAACCGACGGCCTCCTCTCCCTTAAAGGGAGGTGGATTTCGAATCCCGATACTTCCTTACGGCTTGATCCCGTAGCGCGCATAATCCTCGTCTATCCGCGTCGACATCATCCGGGCCGCGCCGAGGTCGTCGCCGCTGCCCTTGGCATCGCCCATATGCTTGCGGATCACGCCGCGAAGATAGAGGCTCGCGGTCTGCGCCGGCGACAGATTGAGTGCCGCATCCAGATCGGCGAGCGCGTCGTCCATCCTGCCCATCCGATAATAGATCATCGCCCGGCTGTCATAGATCGACGCCGGATTCTCCGCGAGCTCGATCCCCTTGGTGCAATCCTTGAGCGCCGTGTCGAGCGCGATGTTGAGCGTGCCCTTCAGCCAGCACCGTTGGTTGAGCAAATTGGCGTTGCCGGGGTTGACCTTGATCGCCGTGTCGAGCGCCGCAATCGCCTCGTCCGGACGGCCCGCTTCCGCGAGCAACTCCCCCTGCTGGATCACGAAACCGACTTTCTCCGATCCACCCGCCTCGATCCGTTCGGCGAGCGCGGCGAGGGCTTCGTCGCGCTGACCGGCGCGGAACTTCAGGGTCGCGCGCTGCGCGATGCCGTCGCTCGAGCCGGGCTCGAGTGCGAGGCCGGCTTGGACGTCGGCAAGCGCACCCTTGTCGTCCCGCAGCATCGAACGCGTCCGCGCACGCCAGAAATACAGCGCGGCCGAAGGCTCGATCGTGATCGCCTTGTCGAGATCGGCAAGCGCACCCTTCCAGTCCCAGACGGCACTGAGGAAATTCGCCCGATTGGTATAGCCGTTCGCCTCCTCGGGGTCGTCGGCGATCGCTTTGGCAAAGGCTGTCATGATCGGGGCAAAGCCGCCGGTGCGCCGCGCATCTGCCACCACCTTCCAGCGCGCCGGATAGTCTGCGGGCGCCGCCACGGTGAGCAGCCGGCTTTGCGCCAGCGCCACCTGCGCGCGCGTCGCCGCGAGATCGGCAGGCGCGATTTCCGCGCCGTCCACCGTAGCGCGGTCCTCCAGCGTCGCCCAGCCGTCCTCGATCGCCGCTTTGCGATCGATCGTCGCGCCGGCGAGCCGCACCGGCAGCGCGCGATCGCCCTCCAATTCGAACCCTGCCCCCTTTCCGGGCAGACGAACGCGAATCCGGTAGATCGTCGAAATCGGCATCGGCGTCATCGTGACCGGAATGTCCTTCCATGCCGGGCGCGCACGATCGGGCGCGAAGCTCATCTTGCTCAGCATCTTGTCGAGCGTCATCCGCATCCGCCCGTCGGTTTTCTTCCACGCGGTCGTGACGATGCCGCTGGCAGTGATCGTCGCGCTCGCATTTTCGGCATCGTAGGTCACCGCGCGCTCGCCGATCAGCGCCTCGCCCAACATGCCGTTGACCATTCCCTGCGCCATCGACGAAAGCTGTTCCTTATCCGCCTGGACAGCGCCGGCATGGTACATTTCCGCCAAAGCACCGTAGGTGGTGAACCGCACCTTGAACGGCGTCGGCAGATTGAGGCCGCCGGTCTGGTCGAGCTCGATATCGACTTCGCCGATCGGCCGCGCCGGCGCGCGCATGGCGATCGGCATCAGCTCCGCACCCTGGGCGCGCACCGGCAGGACATTGCGGAAGGGCGGCGTATCGTCGAGATTTGCCAATCGGTCGCCGTTTCCGGTGCCGTCCAGCCACAGGCTCTTCCCGTCGATCACCGCGCGAACGAGGACGTGGTCGAACGCCCCGGCGCTGGGCAGCCGCTGCGCGACATGATCGCCCATGCCCATGCTCGCCATCACCGCCTCGGCCTCGACTCCCAGCTCGCGCAGGATCGCGAGCAGCAGCAGCGTCTTGGCCTTGCAATCGCCATAGCGCAGCGACCAGGTATCGGCCGGCCGTTGCGGCGTGTAGCCGCCGCCGTCCATGCCCTTGAACAGGTAGCGGATCTCGTCCTGCACCAGCCGCAGCGCCAGCGCGGCGCGCATGCGCGGATCGCTCGATTTGGCCGCGATCCTCGCGACTTCGGTGGCGAGCGGGCTCCCCGGCGCGATGAGCCCGTCGGTCTTGTAGAGCGGTGCCATCACCTTCGAGACGGCGGGCCAATCGGCAAAGCTCGTCGCCTCGAGGATGGAGAGCTTGCGGTAGCGTGCGGGCGCGTCGTCAGGCAGCTCGGCCGGCTTGACGAGCGGCAGCGCGAGCTCGATCTCGTTGAAGCCGCTGCGCTGGACGACCTTGGGTGTCAGCCCGTCGGCATAGCCGCGCCACTTGAGATCGGTCCCCACCGGCCAGGAAAGTCGCGCGCGCGCAAACCCGGCCCGGCCCGGCGCGGCGATCAGCGGGATCACCGTCTGGGCATTGCCGAGCAGCGCCTTGTCCTTGTTTGTCACCGAATAGCTCAGCCGCAGCACGTCGCCGACGCGCAGCCCCTCGACGGTCATCGTTGCGGTGAGCGTGCCGGTGAGCTGCCATTGCTCGAGCTGCTCCTCGCGGCGCAGCACCTGGAAACGCTGCCCGGCGGCGATCAGGTCGATGCGTTCGCCGCCGCGGAGGATCTCCGCGCGGTGGACGATCAGGTCACCGGTATCGGGCTGCCACGGCAGGGTTACCGTCCCGAGGTCGCGTATCGTCTGAGTCGAGATCACCCGCGTCGCCTGATCGGTATAGTCCCAGACCTGTCCGTCGCCGACCCGCTGCTGCTGGTCCATGATTACCAGCGCCGGATCGGCATCGGTGAGCTTCGCCGCGTCCGGCGCCGGCGCGACGACCACCCATGCAGGCGTCGCCTGATATAGCGGCTTGTCGCCCGCCTGCGCCACCGCGGGGGCGCACACCAGCACCGCCGCAACCGTCATTCGCCCCAACATTGAAATAGCCCCCGTTCGATTGTCTCGAGCCTAGCGGCTTTCGCAAACGGCTCAATAGGCGATCAGAAGCGATTTCCGTGCAGTTTCGGTGCATTGGCGCGCCTCAGCGCGAATGGAAGTAGTCGTGCACCTGTTGCGCCACGGCGGCCGACACGCCCGGTGCCTTGCGCAAATCCTCGAGGCTCGCGCCGCGCACCGCCCGCGCCGTGCCGAAATGCATCAGCAGCGCCTTTTTGCGTGCGGGACCGATGCCGGGAACCTCGTCGAGCGGGCTGGCGCCGATCGCCTTGCTGCGCTTGTCGCGATGCGCGCCGATCGCGAAGCGGTGGACTTCGTCGCGCAGCCGCTGGAGATAGAACAGCACCGGCGAATTGACCGGCAGGGTCAGCTCGCGCCCGTCCATCAGGTGAAACACCTCGCGCCCGTCGCGGCCGTGATGCGGCCCCTTGGCGACCCCGACGAGGCACACGTCCTCGATGCCGAGATCCTCGAGCACGCCCTTCACTGCATTGAGCTGCCCGCGCCCGCCGTCGATCAGCACCAGATCGGGCCAATTGCCCTGCGTGCGATCGGGATCCTCGTCCTGCGCACGGGCGAAGCGCCGGCCGAACATCTCGCGCATCATCCCGTAATCGTCGCCGGCGATCGTCTCGGGGCGCTTCATGTTGAACTTGCGATACTGGCCCTTCTGGAACCCCTCGGGGCCCGCGACCACCATCGCGCCGAGCGCGCTGGTGCCCTGGATATGGCTGTTGTCATACACTTCGATGCGCTCGGGCGGCTCGGGCAATTCGAACAGGTCGGCGACTTCGGCGAGCAGTTTCGCCTGGGTGGTGCTCTCGGCCATCCGCCGGTCGAGCGCCTCGACCGCGTTGCGCTGCGCCTGTTCGAGCAGCCGGCGCCGCGGCCCGCGCTGCGGCACGCCGAGCGCGACCCTATGCCCCGCGCGCTCGGCGAGCGCCTCGGCGATCAATTTCGCCTCTTCCAGGTTGCGATCGACGAAGATCGTCTTGGGCGGCGGCACTTCCTCGTAGAATTGCATCAGGAACTGGCTGAAAACTTCGTCCTCGGGCACTTCGTTGGTGTGCGCGGGGAAGAAGCTGCGATGCCCCCAATTCTGCCCGCCGCGGATGAAGAAGGCCTGGATCCCCATCACCCCCTGCTTGCAGGCGAGCGCGAAAATGTCGGCGTCGCCGACGCCCTCGGCGTTGATCGCCTGACTGCCCTGGATGAAGGTCAGCGCCTTGAGCCGGTCGCGCAGGATCGCGGCCAGCTCGAAATCGAGATTGGCCGCCGCCGCCTCCATCTGCTCGCCGAGTTTGGCCTGCACCTGCGTCTTCTTGCCCTGCAGGAAGTCGCGCGAATCGCTCACCAGTTCGGCATAGGCCGCTTCGTCGATCCGGCCGACGCACGGCGCCGAGCAGCGGCGGATCTGGTACAGCAGGCACGGCCGGTCGCGCGTCGCGAAGAAACCGTCGGTGCAACTGCGTAGCAAGAACAGCTTCTGCAGCGCGTTGAGAGTCTTTCGCACCTGCCCCGCCCCCGCGAACGGCCCGAAATAATCGCCCTTGTAGCGCCGCGCGCCGCGATGGAGCTGGACCCGCGCAAAGGCGTGGTCCTGCCGCAGCAGGATGAACGGGAAGCTTTTGTCGTCTCGCAGCAGCACGTTGTACGGCGGGCGGTAACGCTTGATCAACTGCGCCTCGAGCAGCAGCGCCTCGGCCTCGTTGTTGGTCGTGACGATCGTCATCGACCGCGTCTGCGCCACCATCCGCTGGAGCCGCTTCGACAGCCGCGTCACCTGGGTGTAATTGTTCACCCGGTTTTTGAGCGCGCGCGCCTTGCCGATGTACAGCACGTCGCCGCGGGCATCCTGCATCCGGGACACGCCGGGACGCACCGGCAATGTCTTGAGCACGTTGCGGATCGCCGCGACGCCCGCGTCGAGATCGGGCGCGCCTTCGCCGCGCACGGCATAGGTCGCATTTTCCTCGTTGAATCGGCTGGGGGAATTCGGGTCGGACATCGTTCGAAGCGATGTAGGGGCGGTCGCGATTCCGGGCAACTTGAACAGTCACGTTGACGTGTCATAGTGTGCTCAAACACTATGGGAGAGTCGTCGTGAAACTGTTCGTGACCACCGCTTTGCTTGCGCTCGCCGTCCCCCTTGCCGCGCAGGCGCAAACCGTTCCCGCTCCGATCACCGCCGCCCTCGCCGATCCCGCACGCCCGCCTGCCGACAAGGAACGCGACGCCGCCCGCCATCCCGGCGAACTGCTCGCCTTCGCGGGCATCAAGCCGGGCGACAAGGTCGCCGACTTCATCATGGGCGGCGGCTATTTCACCCGGATCCTCGCCAAAACCGTTGGGGACAAGGGCCGCGTCTATGCCTATCAGCCCGCCGAGTTCATCCAGTATCGCGCCGCTTATGCCGACGAGCAGAAGGCCGCGGTCGCGGGTTACGTCAATGTCACCCCGCTCAGCGATTCGCTGGGCACGGTGAAGTTCGCCGAGCCGCTCGACGCGATCGTCACGGTGCAGAACTGGCACGATCTCCACCTCAAGGCGTCGCCCCCCGGCTTCGCCGCCGCAATGGCCAAGCGGCTCTACGACAATCTCAAGCCGGGCGGCGTGCTGCTGGTGGTCGATCACGTCGCCACCAACGATCCGGGCTTCACTGCGCCCGACAAGCTCCACCGCATCGATCCCGCGGCAGCGCGGGCGGAGATCCAGGCCGCCGGCTTCAAGTTCGACGGCAGCCTGCCGCTGCTCGCCAATCCGGCCGATCCGCACACCGCCCTCGTGTTCGATCCGTCGATCCGCGGCAAGACCGACCAGTTCGTCTATCGGTTCCGCAAGCCGCGCTAGGCGGTCGTCAGCTTCTCGCCGTCGAGCATTTGCCGCACCCGCGCGGCGAGCTGCGCGACGGTGAACGGCTTGGAAAGCAGCGCGACACCATCGGCTACTACGCCGTCGCTGACGATTCCGTCGCTCGGATAGCCGCTCATGTAGAGCAGCCGGATCTCGGGGCGCAGCGTCGCGACCTGCTCCGCCAGCTTGGTCCCGTGCATTCCCGGCATCAGCACGTCGGTGAGCAATAGATCGACCCGCGGCTGGGTTTCCAGCAGCGCCAGCGCCGCCTCGCCGCCGGTCGCCGACAACACGATATAGCCGAGCTCGCGCAGTGCATCGACGGCGAGCTCGCGCACCTTGTCCTCATCGTCGACGACGAGAACGATCTCGCTCCCCTCCGCCCCGGGCAGGCGCGTCTCCGGGCCCGCCTGCCAGCTCTCGATCTTGGCCAGATTGCCTTTGTGCCGCGGCAGATAGAGATGCACCGCCGTGCCCTTGCCGGGCTCGGACTCGATCGTGGCATGCCCGCCCGATTGCTTGACGAAGCCATAGACCTGGCTCAGCCCGAGCCCTTCTTCACAACCAAGCCGACGGGCAAGGGAACGGGGCTCGGG
>JASLBO010000229.1 GCA_030146605.1 Sphingomonas sp.
GGCAGCGGCACGACCGTGCAGGACGTCAACAAGCTGCTCAAGATGCACCAGGACATGCAGACCGCGATGAAGCGGCTGAAGAAGATGGGCGGGCTGAAGGGCATGTTGGGCATGCTCGGCAAAAGCGGTCCCGGCGGTGGGATGGGCGGCATCGGCAACGCGCTCGGCGGGCCCGAAATGGGCGAGATGATGGGCAAGATGGGCGGCAGCCTTCCCGGACTTCCGGGCGGAGCCAATCTGCCCCCCGGTTTCGAGAATTTCTTGAAGAAGAAGTGACGTGCGCCGCCCGTCATTCCGGCGAAAGCCGGGATTTCGGGTGGCAGGATTCAACAACTAAAAGATCCCGGCTTTCGCCGGGATGACGATGAAGGAAGATTTGTAATGGCTCTCTCTATGCGTCTCTCGCGCGGCGGTTCGAAGAAGCGTCCTTATTACCGTATCGTGATTGCCGATGCCCGCTCGCCCCGTGACGGCAAGTTCATCGAGAAGATCGGTACCTATAACCCGCTGCTCACCAAGGATGACGAGAAGCGCATCATCCTCGACGGTGACCGCGCCAAGCATTGGCTGAGCGTCGGCGCGCAGCCGACCGACCGCGTCGCCCGCTTCCTCGACGTCACCGGCGTCAAGGAGCGCGCCGCGAAGAACAACCCGAACAAGGGCAAGCCGGGCGAGAAGGCCGTCGAGCGCGCCGAGGAGCGTGCCGAAAAGGCCAAGGCGGCCGAGGAAGCAGCTGCTGCGGCCGCTGCCGCCCCGGCGCCTGAGCCCGAGCCTGCTGCCGAGGAAGCCGCTGCCGAGGCGCCTGCGGCCGACGCGCCCGCCGAAGAAACCTCGGAAGGTTGAGGCACTTGCCGGCCATCGTGCGTTATCCCGGACGAACAACGTCCCAAGGAGCGCATGATGGCCAGCAAACCGCAAACCGGTCCGGATACCGATGAGCGCGAGAACCCGGGCAGCACCGAGACCAACCCTGCCGGCACATCCACCGATGCGCCCGCGGAAGGCGGTGACGATGCGGCCCCCAGGCAGCCAGGTTCCCCCGAGGGGTGAAGCCCGCGGTCACCCCGGCGAGAGCCGGGGTCTCGTGCTACATGCCGCCGGACTGCAGCCTGATGCCCCGGCTTTCGCCGGGATGACGGCATGAGCGATCGTCCGGTCACGCTCGCCGCGATCATCGGCGCGCACGGAATTGGCGGGGAAGTCCGGCTCAAGGTTTTCGCCGACGATTTCGCTTCCTACAAATCCTTCAACAGCGGCGCGCTGACGCTCAAGAGCGCGCGGCCCGGATCGAACGGCATGATCGCGCGCTTTGCCGAGGTGGCCGATCGCAATGCCGCCGAGGCGCTGCGCGGCACCCAGCTGACCGTCCCGCGATCGGCGCTGCCGCCGCTCGAGGAGGGTGAATATTATCATGTCGATCTGCTCGGGCTCCCCGCGGTATCCGATGCGGGGGAGGCGCTGGGCAAGGTGATCGCGATCGACAATTACGGTGCGGGCGACGTGCTCGAAGTCGAGCGGCCCGACGGCAAGCGCTTCATGGTCCCGATGCGGCCCGAGGCGGTGCCCGAATGGGATGACGAACGGCTGGTGATCGACGGCGGCTTTATCGAATGAGCCGCATCGCGGTTCTTTCCGACATTCATGGCAATTTGCCTGCGCTGAAGGCGGTGGTCGCGGATGCCGAGGCGCGCGGCTGCACGCGCTTCCTCAATCTCGGCGATCTCCTGTCGGGGCCGCTCTGGCCCGCCGAGACTGCAGACTATCTGATGGCGCGCGACTGGCCGACGATCGCCGGCAATCACGAGCGCCAGCTTCTCCAACTCCCGCCCGAGCGGATGAATGCATCCGATGCCTTTACCAGACCCTTGCTATCGGAGACGCAACTCGGCTGGCTCGCGGCGTTGCCGGCGACTTTGGCGCTCGGCGATCTGTTCCTGTGTCACGGGACGCCCGCGAGCGATGTCGAGAATTTTCTTGAGACGATAGAGCCTGACGGACTTCGCCGGGCAACGCAGGCTGAAGTCGGCGCGCGGCTGGGGAATCGCGCCGAGCCGCTGACATTGTGCGGGCATTCGCACATTCCCGGCGTGCAGCGGCTGGCCGACGGGCGCACTGTCGCCAATCCCGGCAGCGTGGGATTGCAGGCGTTTCGCGAAGACCATCCCTGGCCCTACAACGTCGAAGCGGGAGATCCGGACGCGCGCTATGCCATCATCGACGGTGCGGAACTGATGTTTCGCGCAGTGCCCTATGATCATGCCGAGGCAGCGGCCAAGGCAGAGAAAGAGAGGCGGGGAGACTGGGCCAAAGCGCTGGCTACCGGTCGGTCGTAAGGCGGCACCCCCGGCTGTATCTTGACATTTAATGCCCATTCCGGTAATGGGATTTCAGATGAGCACGGCCTCCGGTCTGTCTCGAACCCCTGCCGACCACCCGGTCTGGAACAGGCTTTCTCATTACAGCATCGGTCGCGAGGACGCGGCTCTGTCCTTCGTCGAGCGGCTCGCGCGCGAAAATGGCTGGACCCGGGCCGAGGCCGAGCGCGTGATCGAGGAATACCGGCGCTTCTGCTTCCTCGCGGTTACCGCGGGCCATCCAGTCACGCCGTCGGACCAGATCGACCAGGCATGGCACCTGCACCTCACCTATACCCGCGATTATTGGGAGCGCTTCTGCCCCGACGTGCTCGGACGGCCGCTGCACCATGGGCCGACCGTCGGCGGCGGCGGCGAGCAGCATCGCTATTTCACGCAATATGCCGAGACGCTGAGGAGCTATGAGCGCGTCTTCGGCTCGCCGCCCGCGGATTTGTGGCCCGACGCGGCGCGGCGGTTGAACGAGGACCCAAAAGCGCGCCGCGTGCATCCGCGCGACGCGATCATCGTGCCTCGAAAGTCGATCGGGATCGCATTGTTGCTTGCGGCGGCGCTGGTCCTGCTCGCGCTCGGAATTCTCTGGCTGAGGAGTTAGACTCTATGTCGCTCGGACCCATGGATCTCACCGGCGGACCGTTTCTCCAGCTTTATGGCGTGCTGCTGGTGCTCACCATCGCCGCCGGCTTCATCATCCCGCGCTGGCTCAGGCCCGAAGGCCGCGCGCCGCGGAACACCGATACCGATCATCTCGCCTTCCTCGCCGGCGGTTCCGCTCGCCTCGCCGAGGCAGTCACCGCCAGGCTGCTCGCGACGCGGCACCTGGTCATGGACGGCAAGAAATTCCTCGCCGGTGAGCTCTGCAGCGGCACCGCAGTCGAGCGCAGCGTGCTCGCGCTGCCCCAGCCGGCAAACTGGCACATGATCAAGGGGGCGATAGGGGGCCATGCCGATCCGATCCGCGAGCGACTGATCGAGCAGGGAGTGCTGATGCAGGGCTGGACCGCGCTCCAGTTGCGGTTCTGGCAGACTTCGCCCTATTTCCTGCTGCTCGCCTTCGGCTGGACCAAGCTCCAGATCGGCGAGGCGCGCGGCCGGCCGGTCGGCTATCTCACTGCGCTGCTGGTGCTCACGGCCGCGCTCGCGGTGCTCCGGTTCCTTGCGCTCGATCGCCGAACGCGCGCCGGACAGGAAGTGCTAGGCGAGGCGCGCGCACGGTCGGAACGGCTTCGCCGCGCTCCGGCGGAAGGCGAGACCGGCCTCGCCGTCGCGCTGTTCGGCACCATCGTGCTGGTCGGCTCGACATGGGGCGATTTCCACCGGATGCGAACGAGCAAAGACGGCGCAGGCGGTGGCGACAGCGGGAGCAGTGGCGGGGACGGGGGCGGCTGTGGCGGCGGCGGTGGGTGCGGCGGCTGCGGGAGCTAGCGGCGGAGCGGGCGTTGTTCGGCGAGCATGTTGCGGATTGTCGTTGCGGCGACTCCGGCTTCGCCCATCGCATGGCTGATCTGGTCGAGCCCCTTGGCGACGTCGCCGGCGGCGAACAACCCGGGCACCGAAGTGCGCTGGTGATCGTCCACTTCGAGGCACCCGTCCTCTGCCGCGCGTGCGCCAGCCTGTATCGCCAGGCCGGAACGGATGCGCGAACCGAGCGCGGGATAGACGCTGTCAAAGGCCATGCGGCCGTGCGCAGTGTCGAAAACGAGCTGGTCGTTTTCGATCGCATAATTGCCGCACGGGCCGTCGACCCCGGTTATGCCCGCCGCGTCGAGCTCGGCGGCGCGGTCTTCGGGCAGGTCGTGCTCGGCTTCCGGGGCGATGAGCGTCACGTCGGCCGTGAAGCCGCGCAGGAACAGCGCCTCGCCGATGCCCCGGTCGCCGGTGCCGATCACGCCGACGCGCTTGTCGGTGACTTCATAGCCGTCGCAGATCGGGCAATAGCGCAGCAGCCCACGCTGCAGCGCCTCGTCATGGAGCGCGTCGTCGATGTTCGGGCGGTGATTGACCACTCCGGTGGCCAGCAGGACCGACCGTGCGGCGCAGTCGCGCTCGCCGATCCGCGCAATAAAGCCTTCCTCCGCGACGCGTAAGCCGGTCACCTCGGCGAACTCGCGCTCCGCACCGTATTTCTCGGCCTGCTCAGCCATCCGGGCGAGCAGCTCCTCGCCCGAGATACCGTCAGGATAGCCGGCATGGTTGTGCGTGCACGGGATCAGCGCCGCGCGGCTGGAGCCGCAGTCGAACAGGCGGATCTTGAGGTGGAAACGCGCGAGGTAGATCGCGGCGGTGAGACCCGCGGGGCCGGCGCCGATGACGATGCAATCGTCCATAAGGCGGCGAAGCGCTCGGCGGCAGAGGAGGTTCCTTGACGCCATATCGGAGCGTATATACATTGCGTATATACGGAGGCGGCATGACCAGAGAATATCGCACCAAGACTTTCAAATCGGGCAACTCGGTAGCGCTGCGGCTGCCCAAGGGGATGGGGATCGAAGCGGGGCTTGAAATGCGCGTCCGTGAGGAGCGCGGTGGATTTGTAATCGCGCCGATGTCC
>JASLBO010000385.1 GCA_030146605.1 Sphingomonas sp.
TCGGCTGCATGTCGAGCCGCGCCGCCGACGGGATTCGCGACGAGATGGAAGCGCGCGGGCCGATGAAGCTCGCCGACGTGCTCGATGCGCAGAAGGTGATGATCAGCATCGCCCGCGGGCTGGTGAAGGATGGCACGCTCCAGATGCCGGGCAAGGGCGGTGATGACGATTATGTCTGAATTCGCTCCCGGTTTCGCCGGCCGCATCCATGCCGCCGCGCATGTTCTCCAGCGCGCATTTGGCGACGGCGCGGCCTTCGCTGCCGCCGATGTCGGCAGCATCGGTCGCCGCGGCTTCGAGGAGCCCGCGGTCTCGCCGCGCCACTTCTCGCCCGCCGATCCGGGTGCCAACCCCACCGAGGGCTGGGATCCGTTCACTGCCGAGGCGCCGGCCCATCCCGGTCCGTTTATCGATCCGATTGCCGCGGCGCACGATGCCGGCTTCGCTGAAGGTCGCGCCGCGGCGCTCGCCGAGATCGAAAAGGCCGAAGCGCGCGAGGCGGCTTTGCTCGGTCAGGTCTCGCAGGCGCTCGCCGCCGGCGCGCATTTCGACCGCGAGCGCATGGCGGGGCATCTCCGCCAGACCGTGCTCCACCTCGTCCAGCGCATGATCGGCGAGGCCGGGGTCGCGCCCGATATCCTCGCCGGCCGCATCACCGCTGCGGTGGACCTGCTCGCCGACGGCGCCGAATCGGCATTGCTGCGGCTGCACCCCGACGATGTCCCGCTCGTTCAGGGCAAGCTCCCGACGACGATCTTCCCGGTCGGCGATCCGCATGTCGCACGCGGGAGTTTCGTCGTCGAAAGCGCTTCGACCATCGTCGAGGACGGACCCGAAATCTGGCTCGAGCAACTCGCTTTGGCGATCGATCGCGTGCCGATCCCGCCCGCATGCTGAACAAGTTCACCGACGATTATCTCGACGGGCTCGGGTGCCGCGACTTCGCGCCGCGGGCCAAGGTCTCGGGTCGCCTGTCCTCCTATGACGGACTGCTGATGGAGGCGGTCGGCCTTTCGCTCCCCGTGGGCACGGTCTGTGCAATCGGCGACGGCATCAGCCGGATCGAGGCGGAGGTGATCGGCTTCCGGGCGGGCCGGACGCTGATGATGAATCTCGGCGGCCCCGCCGCTCTGCTCCCCAACGCCCCCGTGCGTCCGATCGGCCCTCCCGGCGAAGCGGAGGTCGGCGCCGCGTTGCTCGGCCGCGTCGTCGATGGCGCGGGCAAGCCGATCGACGGGCTCGGTCCTGTCCGGGGCGCCGGTAAATGGCCGCTCGCGGGCAAGCTCCAGTCGCCGCTCGATCGGGGCCGGGTGCTCCAGCCGCTCGATGTCGGCGTCCGCGCGATCAACGGGCTGCTGACTATCGGCCAGGGCCAGCGGGTCGGCATCATGGCCGGCTCGGGGGTCGGCAAGTCGGTCCTGCTCGGCATGATCGTCCGCGCCGCCGAAGCCGATGTCGTCGTCGTCGGGCTGATCGGCGAGCGGTCGCGCGAAGTAGCCGATTTCCTCGAGACCAAGGTGTTCGGCGCTGCCCGGGCGCGCTCGGTGGTGGTGGCGGTCCCCGCCAATCACTCGCCGGTGCTCCGTATCCGCGGCGCGCTGCGCGCTACCGCGATTGCCGAGAGCTTCCGTGCGGAGGGCAAGAAGGTTCTGCTGATCATGGATTCGCTGACCCGCGTCGCGCATGCCGGCCGCGAGATCGGTCTCGCGCTCGGCGAGCCCGCCAGCGCGCGCGGTTATCCGCCAAGCGCAATCGCGATGCTGCCCAGCCTGATCGAGCGTGCAGGCACCTGCGTCTCGTCGGGTGGCTCGATCACCGCGATCTACACCGTGCTCGCCGACGGCGATGACAGCAACGATCCAGTAGTCGACAGCGCCCGCTCGATCCTCGACGGGCATATCGTGCTCAGCCGTGCGCTCGCCGAGCGGGGGGTTTATCCCGCGATCGATCTCGGCCCCTCGGTGAGCCGGGTGATGACCGACATCGCCGCCAAGGATCACCTCCACGCGGCGCGCGTGCTGCGCCGGCATCTCGCCACCTATGAGGAAAATCGCGATCTGGTGCTAATGGGCGCCTACCGCCCCGGCGCGGATCGCGAGATCGACGCCGCGATCGCCTGCCACCCCGCAGTGATGGAATATATTCGCCAGGGCGCGGACGAAGTCGTCACGCTGCCCGATGCCGTCGCCGAGCTGACCGGCGTGTTCGGCGATGGCTAGGACCGCGAAGAAGCTCGAACGGCTTCTGCGTGTCCGCACGCTCCAGCTCGATCAGGTGCGCGCCGCCGAAGTACATGCGCGCGCGAGAGTCGACCAGGAACAGACGCTGCGCGCGCGCATCGCCGCACTGACCGACAATGTCGCGCCGGTTGCGGCGCCGGCGCCCGCCTTCGCCACCTCGCTGATCGCCGCCGCCCATTATCGCGACCGGCTTCACCAATCAGCCCATGCCGCAGAACGGCGCGTCGTTGTCGCCCGGCAGGGACTGGAGACGGCGCGCGCCGCGACGCGTGAGGCGCACCGCGACCAGAGCGCGATCGAGAAGCTGATCGAGCGCGAGGATGCCAAGGCCGTGCTCAAGGCTTTGCGCGAGCTCGAAGCTTTACCGGCCAATATGAGAAAACGGCACGATATTTGCTGAGCTGCGGGTGAGCAGTTTCACCCGAGGGTTCGCACTTGATCCAGCTTTCGTCGCTTCCTCTCCTCATGCCGTTCGGACCGGTTCGTCCTGCCCTGCTCGCATCGGGTGCGGCCAGCAGCTTTGCGCTCGCTCTGGGTGCGCTGGTGCTGCCGCGGGGGGACGCGCCGGCGGCAGAAGGTGAGGGCGACGCGCTGCCCTCCGGGCGGCAAATACTTGCGGAAGCCGGCAAGGATTTGCCGGGACCCGCGGGAAACGCTGAAGATGATGGTGCCGATGCGCGGGATGCGCATGACGGGGCCGACATCGTGTTCGCGTGGTTTGCGGTTGCGCCCGGTCCGGAGCCCGTGGCTTTGCCGGCCGGCGTCGCTCCTCGGGCAATGGCCGTCACGAACGAGCCGGAGGGCAGGCGCGTTCCTGAAAGCGTCGCGCTCCCCTCGACCGTTGTGTCGCTGCACGAAGGCGATGCAGAGGCCGGGATCCCGGCCGCCACCGTTGTCCCCGAAGCCATGGTGGCCCCCGCGCCTGACCGGTTGCGGGCCCCGACCCCTGCCAAGTCCGACCGCGCCGGGCCACCAGCGATTCCGACCGGCGAAGCGCGGGATATCGCGCTTTCGAGAGCCCCCATGCCCGCTTGCCCCATGGCCGAAACCGCGGCGAACGCAGCGCCCTCGATCCCTAGCACGGCCGTTGCCGCACCCGCCGCCGCTCCCGCGCCTCGCGACGCGCCCGTACGCGCCCTCGAAGCCGCGATTACGCCCGCAAGTAAGGCGACCGAACAGGCGCGGACTGCGCCGGGCCCCTCTGAGCAGGCAGCAACGACGCAGGCGCTTCGGCCTCCCGCCATGGCCTCGCCGCTCATGCCTCCGCTCAACCGGGTGTTCGAGAGCGCAGTCGTCGCGAGCGCGCCCGCCGCGCCCGCCCTGCTGCGCCGTGCACCGGGCGCGGAATCCGCGGTGCTCGCAATCCCTGCGTCGGCTCCCGACGCCCTGCAGCCGCATGCCGTGTCCGTGCCCGCCGACGTTCAACAAGTCGCGCTGGATATGCGCCGGCAGGAATGGGCAGGCAGGATGACCGAGCACATCGAGGCGCTGCGCGATGCGGCGCCGGTGCGGGAGACGCGTCTCAGCCTCGTTCCCGAAGCGCTGGGCAAAATCGAGGTGTCGATCCGCCACGAAGGCGAGCGTGTCCATGTCCATTTCACCACCGAAACGCAGGCTGCGCGCCAGTTGATCGCCGACGCCCAGCCGAGGCTCGACGCGCTTGCCGAGGCACGCGGGCTCAAGCTCGGCCAGACGAGCTTTGAGAGCGGCACCGCCGGAGAGGGGCCGAACCGCGATAGCCGCGAAAATCCAGCGCAGCAACCGCGCGCGCCGCGCCCCGCCAACCTCGAAACCGTCGTCGGCCCCGCCGATAACGACCGCATCGCCTGAGATCGACGGAGACCATCATGGCCGACAAGACCGACGCACAAACAACGCTCGCAAAGGGCAAAGGCAAGAAGCTGATGATCCTTCTCGGCCTTCCGGTCGTGCTGCTCGGCACGGGCGGAGGCGCCGCAGTGTACGGCATGCAGGCGGGCTGGTTCAGCGTGAAGCCGGCCGAGCCGGAATCCGATGCCCCGAAATTGCTTCCCAAGAGCGAGGAGAAGCGCGCCGCGCCGAAAGGCGAGGGCGGTCACGGTGAGGAAGGAGGCAGATCCGAAGGCAGTCACGGCAAGCCCACCCCGAAGGGCGAAGGCGGCGACAAATATGCCTCGAGCTATTATCCGCTGGAAAAGGAATTCACCTCCAATCTTCAGGATAGTGTCCATTTCATCCAGGTCGGCATCGCCGTCTCGACGCCGTATGACGAGCGCGTTCTGGAGAACATCAAGACCCACGAGATCGCGATCCGTTCGCAAGTACTCATGGCGCTCGGCGAGACCAGCGAGGATGAAGTCTTCACGGCTGAGGGCAAGCGCCACATTCAGGATCGGCTGGCAAAGTCGATCAACGCCGTCCTGAAGGAAAAGGAAGGTTTCGGAGGCGTAAGTAACGTCTACTTTACCAATTTCATTGTTCAGTGAACGGGCATGGTTAACGCCCTTTCAGACTCCGGCAGCGCCGAACGGCGGGAACGCCCCCGGGCCAGCGCGGAACACGCGTCGGCGCTGGGCAGCGCGAACCTCAATCCGTTCGGCGACCTCGTCATGCTGCAGCATCTCTGCGCGCGGCTGGCGAAGGCGCTCAAGCCGGTGTTCGACGGAATTCTTCGCGCCGATCTGCGCTGCTGGGCCGAGCCGCTCGCAGTGCAGCGTTGGGGCGATTATCGTGCCGAGCGCGGCCATGGCCTCACTGCGTGGCAGCCACTGACGATGGGCAATGCTCGGGCGCGCGTCCAGCTGGCGCTCGGCGCGAAGCTGGTGCTCGAAATGCTCGACGCGTTCTTCGGCGGCGACGGCGAAGCGCCCAATCCGCTGCCCGTGGAATTCACTCCCGCCGCGGAGACGTTGGTCGCCCGCCTTGCGAAAATGCTTGCCGCGCCGCTCGAAGCTGCCTGGGAGCCGCTGACGCGCGTCGCGTTCCGCGCAGTCGACGGCGTCAATCTTGCGGCTCTTCCTGAACTCGCCGGCGATGATCCCGTGATCGTCACCCGCTTCGGCATCGCGATCGGCGAGCGCAAGCCCGCATTTGTCGACATTGTCTACCCGGTCGCCGCGCTCAAGCCGCACGGCGCCGCGCTGACCGTCAAGGTCCACGGTGTCCCCGCCGAGGTCGAACCCGAATGGCGCAGTGGCCTCACCCGCGCCGTGATGGGCGTGCGATTCCCGATCCGCTCGGTGCTCGCCGAGCCGGTCGTCCCGCTCGGGCTGCTGCTCGATCTCAAGCAGGGCGACGTGATCCCGATCGATTTCGGCCCCGAGGTTCCGGTGATGGTGGCGTCGCGCCGCCTCGGCACCGGCCTTGTCGGCACCGCCAACGGCCGCGCCGCGGTCCGGCTCACCCAACTCGAACCGCTCTGCGAAGAGGATTTCCGATGAACGACATGGCCGGGGGTTTCCCCGTCGATTCCGCACTGGCGACCAATTTCCGGCTGCTCCAGGATGTCGACGTCAAGCTGACCGTCGAGATCGGCTCGACTTCGCTGTCGCTGCGCGAATTGCTCGCTTTGGGCGAGGAAAGCGTGATCGAACTCGATCGCGACGCCAACGAATTGCTCGACATCTTCGTCAACGGCACGCTGATCGGCCGCGGCGAGGTGGTTACCGTCGGCGAAAAGTTCGGCGTGCGGATGACCGAACTGGTCAGCCCGGAGAAGCGGACCGCGCGCGCATGATGTGGTCGTACATCCTCAAGCTGGTGATCCTGCTGCCTCTGGTCTGCGGGCTGCTGATCGGCTGCCTCTATGCGTGGCGCAAGCTCGAGGCGCGGCTGCCGAAGAATCAGGCCACGCGGATGGTCCAGGTCAAGGAAACGATGATGTTGGCACCCGGGCTGCGGTTGGCAGTGGTCGAGTTCGAGGGGCAGAAACTGCTCGTCTCGGTGAGCCGTAGCGGCGTGACGCTCGTAGACAAGGCGGCCAGCTGATGCTCGCCGAGCTCCCGGCACCCCGCACCATCGGCGGGCGTGCGGCCTTGTTCGTCGGGTTGCTCGCCTTCTTCGTCCTCTTCGCCGCGCCGGCATTCGCCCAGGCAGTGCCGACGCCGGTGCCCGTTCCCGGCGTGGGCGACGCGGTAGATCGCGCGCTTGGCGATCTCGGCGGCGGCGATGCGCCGCTCAGCCTGTCGCTGCAGGTCCTCATCATCATGGGCCTGCTCACGGTGCTGCCGGGCATCCTGCTGATGATGACCAGCTTCACCCGCATCATCATCGTGCTGTCGGTGCTGCGCCAGGCGCTCGGGCTCCAGCAGACCCCGCCCAACCAGGTGCTGATCGGCCTGTCGCTGTTCCTCAGCTTCTTCGTGATGGCCCCGGTGATCAACCAGGCCAACACGACCGCGATCCAGCCTTATGCCGCGGGCCAGATCGGCGCCACGCAGATGATCGCCGGCACCGGCGAGGCGCTCCACGCCTTCATGATCAAGCAGACGCGCAACCGCGATGTGAAGATGTTTGCCGACATGGCCAAGAGCGGGCCCTATGCCAGGCCGGCCGACGTGCCGTTCTCGGTGCTGCTCCCCGCCTTCGTGACGAGCGAACTCAAGACCGCGTTCCAGATCGGCTTCCTGATCTTCCTGCCCTTCATCGTCATCGATCTCGTCGTTGCCACCGTGCTGATGAGCCTCGGCATGATGATGATGTCGCCGACGATCATCTCGCTGCCGTTCAAGCTTTTGCTGTTCGTGCTGGTCGACGGCTGGGCGCTGACCATGGGCAGCCTCGCCGCCAGCTTCGGGACCTGACCCGTGGACACCGATTATTTCCTCACCGTCGCGCGCGAGGCGATGTGGATCCTTGCGCTCGCTTCGGCACCGATCCTGATTCCGGCTTTGCTGTCGGGATTGATCCTCGGCATGGTGCAGGCGGCGACCTCGATACAGGAGCAGACGCTCAGCTTCGTGCCCAAACTGATCGTGGTGGCGGTGAGCCTCGTGATCTTCGGGGGAATGATCCTCGGCCTGATCGGCGACTTCACGATCAGCATCTTCGAACGCATCCCGGATCTGGTGAAGTGACCGAGCGGGCCATCTTCGCTCCCCTTCCGCCTGCGGGAGGGGTCGGAGGAGGGACCGTCCGTCTTTCCCGCCGGGCGCATTTGCAGCCAGCCCCTCCCCTAACCCCTCCCGCGAGCGGAAGGGGAATCTAGAGATGATGGGCTTCGGCCTCTCGATCGAGCCGCAGCTGTGGACCTTGCTGTTCGCGATGGTGCGGATCGGCGCGGCGTTCATCGCGGCGCCCGTGTTCAGCGCGGTCGCGATCCCGCTGCCGGCACGCATCGCGCTCACCGGAGCGATCGGCGTGCTGGTGATCAACACCACCCACATCACCCCGCCCGCCGAGATCTTCTCGCTGACCACGATGCTCGCCATCGCCGCCGAAGCGCTGATCGGGCTCGCGCTGGGTTTCATCCTTCAGATCGCCTTCGCCGCGCCGATGGTCGCCAGCGAAGTCATCGGCATGTCGATGGGGCTCGGCTTCGCCAATGCGGTCGATCCCAATAGCGGCCATTCCACGCCGGCGCTCGGCCAGTTCCTCTCGCTGCTGCTGACTCTGCTCTTCCTCGCAGTCGACGGCCATTTGATCCTCGTCGACCTCGTCGTGCGCAGCTACACCGCACTACCGCCCGGCGCGTGGCTCGCCCCCGAGCGGCTGCTCGGCATCGCCTTGTTCGGCGGCTATGTCTTTCTCGCCGGCCTCCTGCTCGCGCTGCCGGTCGGCTTCCTCCTGCTCTGCCTCAACGTCGTGGTCGGCATGCTCAGCCGCGCCGCGCCCGCGCTCAACCTGTTCGCGGTCGGGCTTCCCGCCAGCCTTGCGGTCGGCGTCGTCGCGATCCTGCTGGCACTGCCGGCAATGGGCGATTACCTTCTCGTCATCATCCGCGAAGCGCTGGACGCCGCACCCCGGTTGGTGCTCGGCTGATGTCGGAGAGCTTCGGAGAAAAGACGGAAGCCCCGACAGCCAGGCGCAAGCGCAAGGCGGTAGAGGAGGGCCAGCTTCTCAAATCGAAGGATTTCGGCACCGCCTTGGTCATCCTGATCGGCTGCGTGTGGATGGCATTTCTCGGCCCGTCGCTGATGGCTGCGTGCAAGGAAGTGATGATCGCCTGCCTCTCGTTCGGGCGCGGCGATGTCGAGCATTTCGAGCCGTGGCGCCCGCTGGCGTCGGCCGGATGGAAGCTCGCGCCGTCGCTTGCGGGACTTTTCGCGTTCGCGATGATCGCCGCGATTCTCAGCCAGGCCGGGCTCGGCTCGATCGGCTGGAACAACAAATTGTTCGCGCCCAAGGCCTCGCGGATCAATCCCGCCGCGGGGCTCAAGCGAATGTTCGGCCCCACCGGCTGGATCGAACTCGGCAAGTCGCTGCTCAAAGTGGCTCTGCTCGGCGCCATGGGTGCGTGGATGCTGCGGTCGATCACCACGCGGTCGCTCGGGCAGGTGTCGACGGACCTTCCCGGCGCAGTCGGGTCGCTCGGCGGCCAATTCCTCACCTTGATGTTTGTGATGGCCGCGGGGCTGCTGATCATCGCCGGGGTGGACTTGCCGATCCAGATGATCCGCCACTTCCGCCAGCTCCGCATGACCAAACAGGAGGTCAAGGACGAGCATAAGGAAAGCGAAGGCTCGCCCGAGCTCAAGGCCCAGCAACGTCAGCGGCAGCACGAAATCCTCAAGGGCGGCTATCGCAAGACGGTTGCCACTGCGCATGTCGTGCTCACCAATCCCACCCATTTTTCGGTCGCGCTTCGGTACGACCAGGGCAGGGATCAAGTCCCGGTTGTCGTCGCCAGGGGCCGCGGCCAGACCGCATTGGCGATCCGCGAGCTCGCCGCCGACTTCGAAGTCCCCGTGCTCGAATATCCGCAGCTCGCCCGCGCAGTCTATTACACCAGCCGCGATGGGCAGGAGGTGCGCGACGATCTCTATCAAGCCATCGCGATCGTCCTTGCGTTCGTCTTCGGCGTCAACGCGCGTGCCGGCGGCGCCCAGCCGCCGGTCAGCGTGCCGCCGGGCGCCCTGTTCGACGAAGAAGGGCAGAAAATCGGGCGTCCGGGCTAAAGCGCGGCCCCGCGCGGCCGCTTTATGGGACAGGGGGAAACCATGGCCATCGAATCAATCGCCAAGACGCTGGGGACCGGATCCGGCGTCGACGTC
>JASLBO010000259.1 GCA_030146605.1 Sphingomonas sp.
GTGGCGGTCGGACTCAACTTCTTCGACAACTATCTTCGCTCAGGGCTGTATCCGGTGCCGCTGCCGTCGGGGCTTGGCCAGGAAGCTTCGGGCGTGATTGAGGCGGTGGGCGAGGGCGTTGCCGGTTTCGCGCCGGGGGACCGGGTGGCGACTTTCGGGCCGCCGATCGGGGCTTATGCCACCGAGTGCAACCTGCCGGCGGCGAGCCTGTTCAAGCTGCCGGACGGCGTCGATCACGAGACCGCGGCGGCGGTGCTGCTCAAGGGGCTGACGGTGGAGTTCATGGTCGAACGCGCGGCGAAGGTGGCGCCGGGTTGGACCGTATTGGTCCATGCCGCGGCGGGCGGCGTCGGGCAGATCCTCGTCCAGTGGCTCAAGGCAGTCGGCGCGCAGGTGATCGGCACCGTCGGCAGCGAGGCCAAGGTGGGCGCGGCGCGGGCGGCGGGCGCCGATCATGTGCTGCTCTCGCGCGCAGACGACATTGCGGCGCGCGTCCGCGAGATCACGCAGGGCGAAGGCGTCCCGGTGGTGTTCGACGGAGTCGGCGCCGCGACCTGGGCCTCGTCGCTCGCTGCGACGCGGCGGCGCGGGCTGATCCTCAGCTACGGCAATGCCAGCGGGCCGGTCGAGGGCGTCGCGCTGGGCGCGCTCAACAGCCACGGATCGCTGTTCGTCACCCGGCCCAAATTGTTCGATTATTACGTCACCCCCGAAGAACGCGCGGCCGGCGCCGCACGGTTGTTCGAAATGCTCGGCAATGGCGCGGTACGCCCTGATATCGCGCAGAGATTCCCGCTCGAAGGTGCCGCCGGGGCGCATCGCCTGCTCGAGGCGGGCAAGACGACCGGATCGACGCTGCTGCTGCCTTAAGGTTGCCACGCGCTTGCGCGCCTTCGGCGGGGCAAGCAGGATGCAGATCGTGAAGGTATCGGTCTAACTACAGAATAAAGCACGGCGAACTATCGGCCCGCGGTTTGCGGAAATCCGCTGAGCAACCGGCGCTTCGTCTTAAACTTGTCTGTAGTGCTGTCTACCTCTCGCTTGTTGCAGATGCTCCCCTGTGCTAGTCTCCGACAAGGGGTCGCTCTCTGTTTTATAAAGTCCGCCTAGACGGATGCGTAGTCGCGTATGCTTGATGGGAGCGTTGGCCGCCTTTGCGCGCGCCAGCGAAGAGGGGACGGATCCAGATGCGCAAGTGCAGCAAGGCACGGCTTTTTTCGACGTGCCTGACGGGAGCCATCCTCGCAGCGGCCGCCCCCGCGTGGGGACAGACCAAAGATGCCCCGACGTGGAAGCCGCGCGCCGAAGTGGATGCGCAGGTCGGCAAGGATGTCGGCGTCTCGACGTCGCTGTTCGCGCCGATCGCGCAGACCGATTCGGGGCT
Source organism: Sphingomonas sp. (assembly GCA_030146605.1). Lineage (GTDB taxonomy): Bacteria > Pseudomonadota > Alphaproteobacteria > Sphingomonadales > Sphingomonadaceae > Sphingomonas. Next base: position 1,385 of record JASLBO010000259.1, read on the forward strand.
GGTCTATGTCGACGGGCGGATCGGCTATGACCAGCGCTTCGACCGCAATGGCTCGGCGACGATCGGCGCCCGCGTGCGCACCAGCGAGGACAGCGCGATCGGCGTCAATGTCGGCGCCGATTTCTATCGTTCGGACATCGGCTCGCGCGATCAGGCGGCGATTTCGATGGGGCTCGAGGGCTTCACCTCGGTGTTCGACGTGCGGGTCAATTACCGGCTGCCGCTCAGCAAGACCCGGACCATCGGCTATATCGATCCCGCTGCGGCGGCGACGGGCGCGTTGCTGCTCGAGAACAACCGGCTGATCGAGCGGCGCAGCGGCTTCCGGCTCGAGGCGATCCCTCTCAGCGGGTTCAACGGCGAGGCCGGCGTGCGGCTGCCGGTGGGCGACAATGCCAGCATTCGCGGTTCGGTCGGCGGTTTCGATTATCGCGACCGGGATGCCGATCAGAATTATCGCGGCGTGCGCGGCGGGCTCGAACTCGACGTCGAGGATCAGGGCAGCGGCACGCGTTTCACCTTTGGCGGCACGATCGAGCATGACAATCGCTACGGCACCGATGCCCGCGCCACCGTGCGGCTTTCGATTCCCTTCGGCGGCCGTGCGAGCGATCGCGGCTCGGTTCCCACCGGGCTCGACCGGCAGATGGGCGACCGCGTCCGGCGCGACTATGTCGCGCGCTCGGGCAGCCGCTACCGCGACCTGACGGTCAATCGCTTCGCCGTCGATGCGCGGACGGGCAACGAGTTTGGCGGATTCTATTATGCCAGCGGCGCGGGGGTGGCAGGGGCCGCCGGCACGCTGGCGAGCCCGACCACGATCGGCGACGCGGTCACCCGCGCAGGCGCCAACGGAGTCGTGGTGGCGCTGGGCAGCGCCGGCACCATCACCACCCCGGGCGTGACGCTGGCGACCAACCAGTATCTGCTCGGTGGCGCCAGCACCGTCGACGTGCGGATGAGCAACGGCAGCACGGCGCAATACGGGCTCGGCGGAACCAACGGCGTGGTCGTCGGCACCAGCGCAGCCGCCGCCGCGGTGACGCTTGGCCAGGGATCGGTGGTTCGCGACATCATCGTGCGCGGGGCAGGGGCCGGGATCGCGGCGAATGGCGTCGGCGGGTTCGCGCTCGACCGGGTGACGATCGAAAATACCGGCGGCGCCGGGCTCTCGCTCACCAACACGCTGGGCGCGGTATCGCTCACCGGGCTGACGATCCGCGGCGGGGCGGGCGCGGGCGTGCTGGTCAATGGCGGCAGCAGCGTCTCGCTCGCCAATTCCACCATTTCGGGCGGTGCGGGCGCGATCGACATCAACGACGGCGGCGCGAACCTCACCACTTCGCTGTCGAACCTCACGCTCTCGGCGACCGGCGGCAATGTTCTCGACATCGACGGGTCGGGCGCGGGGACGGTGACCGTCACCGGGCTTTCGGGGATCACGATCCGTGGCGGCACCGGCGAGACCGGCGGGCTCAGCGTCCGCTCGGCGACGTTCGACGCCAGCACCACCACTGCCGGCATCCAGACGGTCAATGCCGGCCGGATGGAGATCGGCACCACCGCCGCGCGCGTCAACGGACAGGGCGCCTTCTTCACCGACGTCACCGGCAGCCTGAGCTTCGCCGATCTCGACATCGCCAACAGCGCCGCGACCGGCC
>JASLBO010000291.1 GCA_030146605.1 Sphingomonas sp.
TCGCGGCGCGCGCGGCCATTTCGTCACGAGTCCAGGGCATTATCTCTTCTCCTCAGGGTCCGCCCAGCGCGCGTCGGGCGGAAATATCTCGTCGAGGCCGCCCTTGAGCCCGGTGCCGTAGACCGGGTTGGGCAGCATGAACCAGCCGGCGCCCCAAAGCGGCGCGAGCAGGGTGCCGCCGACGCTGTTACGCCGCGCCAGCACCGGGGCGTCCGGCGTGTTGAACAAGTCGCTGAAGTCGCCGAGCTGGTCGCCGGCCATCGCGACGATGCAATATCGCTGCGCGATCTTCTGGCGGCGAGCGTCCTTGCCGCTCGGCTCACCCTCGCCGCGCAGCCACAAGGTGTCGAACAACGCTGCCGGGCCGAGTCCGGCATGATCGAGCGCGGCGGCGGTCTGCGCCGCGCTGGCGGCCGAGCGGTTGGAGTTGAAGATAATGGTGAACCCCTCTCGCCGCGCCGCGGCCAGCGCTTCCGCTGCGCCGGGCACCGCCGCGACCTTGTCGGCGCCGCTCTGCTCCCAGCGCGCCCAGCGTGCCGCGTCGTAGCTGCCGCCCCGCATCGCCTCGTCGCGTTCGTAACCGAGATTGAGCAATGCGGTCTCGTCCACATCGAGCACCACAGCTAGCGGACGCTTGCCGCAGGTATCGAACCGCGGATTGTCGAGCGTCGATCCCGGCGCGAGCACCACCGAGCGGATTTGCGTCTTGTCGCGGCGATAGCCGATCTCGACCTTGAGATAATTCCACAGCGCCTGATAGGCCTGCAGGCTCAGCGCCGCGGCCTCGCCCGAGCCGTAAAGATATTGCATGCCCGCCGGCGCGGTGCCCGTAGTGGCGACAGCGGGCGCGCCGCTCGGCGGCGGCAGCGCAGTGAGGGTGGTGATCTGGACCTTGCTGCCGTCGGGTGCAGTGACGACCTGCCCGGGCCTCGGCGCCTGCTGCGCCTGCTGACGCGACCGTTCGCGCTTCGAGGCGCGGGTTTGTTTGCTCGCCTTGAACACACCGGCGCCGGCTGCAAGCGGCGCGGCAACCACCGCAGCGGCGCAGCCCGAGAGCAGGACAGCGCCCGCCGCCGCCATCGCGAGGCCGGCCGCGGGCCGCAGCGCGATCACGCCGCCTCGCGCGGACGTACGGTGCGGAACTCGATCTTCTTGTCGTACGGTGCGCCTACGATCAGCCGCTTCACATAGATGCCCGGCAAGTGGATCGCATCGGGATCGAGGGTGCCGACGGGGACGACTTCCTCGACCTCGGCAACGCAAATTCTCCCCGCAGTCGCCATCGGCTGGTTGAAGTTGCGCGCCGTCTTGCGGAAGATGAGGTTGCCGCTCTCGTCGGCTTTCCAGCCCTTGATGATCGCCAGATCGGCGCGGATGCCGCGCTCGAGGATATATTCCTCGCCGTCGAAGATCTTGACTTCCTTGCCCTCGGCGACCTGCGTGCCGACGCCAGTCTTGGTGTAGAAGCCCGGAATCCCCGCCCCGCCAGCGCGGCAGCGCTCGGCGAGCGTGCCCTGCGGGCAGAACTCGACCTCGAGTTCGCCGCTCAGATACTGGCGCTCGAACTCCTTGTTCTCGCCGACATACGAGCTGATCATCTTCTTGACCTGACGGCTGCGCAGCAGCTTGCCGAGCCCCTCATTGTCGATGCCGGCATTGTTCGAGGCGATGGTCAGATCCTTGACCCCAGCGGCCTGGATCGCGTCGATCAGCCGCTCGGGGATGCCGGACAGGCCGAAGCCGCCGGCACACAGGGTCATGCCGTTGAACAGCAGCCCTTCCAGCGCTGCCTCGGCGTTGGGATAGAGCTTCTTCATGGCGCGATTCTCTCCTGACCTCGCGCGGCGATAATCCGCCCCCGCCCGGCCGGTCAAGCAAACCTGAACCGGGTTTCAACTTGGCCGCTGCCATTGCTGGGCCGCATGGGGCAATGCGCCAACAGGGGTTACGCGAAGTCGGCGAGCCGCGCTAGGACGGGCGCATGACCGCGAAACGAACCGGGGGCCGGATCCTCGTCGACAATCTGGTCGCACAAGGCTGCGACCGCATCTTCCATGTGCCGGGGGAAAGCTTCCTCGCCGTGCTCGACGCGCTGCACGACACGCCCCTGATCGACCTCGTCACCTGCCGGCAGGAAGGCGGGGTGGGCTTCATGGCATGCGCCGACGGGGCGATGACCGGGCGGCCGGGAGTCGCCTTCGTCACGAGGGGGCCGGGCGCGACCAACGCCTCGATCGGCGTGCACGTCGCGATGCAGGATTCACAGCCGATGCTGCTGTTCATCGGCGATGTCGATCGCGGCATGCGCGACCGCGAGGGGTTTCAGGAAGTCGACTTCCCCGCATTTTTCGGGCCGATCGCCAAATGGGCGACGCGGATCGAGGACGCTGCACGCATCCCCGAATATGTCGCGCGGGCATGGAACGTCGCGACGAGCGGGCGGCCGGGCCCGGTGGTGATCGCGCTGCCCGAGGATATGCTGTGCGATGTGGTGGAGACAGTCGATCGGCCACCCTTGCCGCGAGTCACGCAGGCGCCGGACCGGCACGCGATGCAGGCCATGGCGGGACTGATCAAACAGGCCGAACGCCCCGTGGCGATCGTCGGCGGCGCCGGCTGGACTCCCGCGGCAGGCGCGGCCTTTGCCAACTTCGCCGAACGGATCGGGCTGCCCGTCGCCAGCGCGTTCCGGCGACAGGACGCGCTGCCCGCCGGATCCCCGGTCTATGCCGGCAATCTCGGCTACGGACCCAATCCGAGGCTGGCGTCGCGGATCAAGGGCGCCGACCTGATCCTCGCGGTCGGGGCGCGGCTCGGGGAGGCGACCACCGACGGCTACACGCTGATCACCCCCGACCATCCTGGACAGACGCTGATCCACGTCCATCCTGATCCGAACGAGCTCGGGCGCGTCTATCGCGCCGACGTGGCGATCTGCGCCGACATGATGAGCTTTGCCGGCGCCGCCGGGCTGGAGAATATCGGCGCCGTAAAAGGTGGCGCCGGTGCCCAGGCTCATGCCGAATGGCTCGAATGGTCCACCCCCATGCCGCGCGAGGATGTCGCGCTCGATCTCGGCCAATGCGTCGCGGCGATGCGGGCGGCGATGCCGGTGGACACGATCATCTGCAACGGCGCGGGCAATTTCTCGAGCTGGTGGCACCGTTATTGGCGTTACGGTCCGCAGCCTTCGCAGCTTGCCCCCACCGCCGGCGCGATGGGTTACGGCGTCCCCGCCGCGGTCGCTGCCAAGCTGCGCGCGCCCCGGCGGCAGGTCGTCGCGCTGGCCGGGGACGGCGATTTCATGATGAACGGGCAGGAGCTGGCCACCGCGGTCCAGCACGATGCCGACATCATCGTGCTGGTGATCGACAACGGCGCCTATGGCACGATCCGCATGCATCAGGAGCGCGAATATCCGGCACGGCTTTCGGGCACGAAGCTGCGCAATCCGGACTTTGCGGCGCTGGGCCGGGCTTATGGCTGCTGGGCCGAGACCGTCGCGCGGACCGGGGAATTCGCGCCGGCGCTCGAGCGTGCGCTGGGGCAAACCGGCGTGCGGCTGCTCCACCTCAAGACCGATGTGGAATTCATCACCCCGGGGACGACAATCACTGCGCTGCGCGACCGCTAACCGGCTCCGCAGCCTCTATAATGGGAGGCAAGGAGACTGAAATGGGTTGGAAGACGGCGCACATCGGCAAGGAAGGTGATCAGCTGGCGCTTTCCGGTGTGAGAGTGTGGCAGCAGGAATGGCGCTGGCTCGGCAGCAAGACGGTGACGCTGCCCAATCCGCTCGAGCCGGTACAGACCCATTCCTACATGATCTGCGAAGTGGGCACCAAGACTCGCCCGGTGCGCTTTGCGGCGAGCAAGCTGCCGAGCGGGCTCTGGTCGTTCTACGTTCCCGACTGATACGGAAAAGGCGGCCTCCGCTTTTGGAGACCGCCCTTCCTGCGTGACCGTCCGGGCGTCAGATATCGTCGCCGAGCGCGCCCTTGACCTTGCCGGCGAGCTGCTGGCCCTTGCCCTTGAGCTCCTGCGCGGCGCCTTCGTCGCGAGTCTCGGGGTCGTTGCTCTGCTGCTTGATCTTGCCGGCCGCCTCGTTGACGTTGCCCTTGATCTTGTCGGTGAGTTCACCCATGATTTCAAACTCCTGTCCGCGAACCGGCGCGTGACTGCGCCCTGTCGTGCGTGCATCCTAACAACGGTTAAGGCCGGATGGGGTTCCTGCGATGCCCGATCGGATTGCCGCGCACTATGAACGCCACGCCCATGCGTTCGACGAAGCGCGCCGCACGAACTTCGTCGAAAAGGCGTGGCTCGATCGATTCCTGCTGGGCGTGCCCAAGGGCGCCCATGTCCTCGATCTCGGCTGCGGCGCCGGCGAGCCGATCGCGCGCTATCTGATCGACCGCGACCGGCAACTCACCGGCGTCGATGTCTCGGAAGCGATGATCGCGCTCGCGCGGACCCGGTTCGGGCGGCATTGCTGGATCTGCGACGATATGCGCAGCGTCGAGGTGGAGGGCCCGTTCCACGGGGTGATTGCGTGGGACAGTATCTTCCACCTGCGCCCGGAGGAGCAGGCGGCGATGGTGGTCAAGGCAGCGGAATGGCTGGAGCCGGGCGGCGCCTTTCTGTTCAACACCGGCTCGGCGCGCGACGAGACGATAGGCTGCCAGTTCGGCGACGAGCTGTATCACGCCAGCCTTGCCCCGGCCGAATATCGCGCGCTGTTCGCCGGGCACGGGCTGCTCGAAGTCGCATTCGTGCCGCAGGATCACACGACCGGCGGAAGGGCTGTCTGGCTGGTGCGCAGGGGGCGTTGAGCAATCGGGTGCGAAAAGTCAGCAGGATCAGGCGAAATGCGGTTCGCACGAGCGCGCCGTCGGTTGACAGGTTGACAGGTTGACAGGTTGACGCGTTTGCCGGCTTTTTCGCGGGACGCGACGCCGAAGCGCCTGCGAGGCGCCGGAGACGCGACAGTCCCGCACACCCACGCTACAGTCGCGCGGCACCTGCGCGACGCGGGCGCCACACGCACGCGGCTGCGACGCGCCCTCGATGCGACACTGACGCGGCATCCACGAGACACTTTCGCGCCGATGCACCGCCTCCGGCAGGCACGCACGCGCGATGCGATGAAACCTCGACGATAGAAAAGAGCGGCCGGGCTACCGACCGGTCGAGGCAAGCAGAGCAAGTCCTACATTGCAAGGGGCAAGCGCGCCGCTCACGGCTCCTGCTTCCGCAGGAGCACCGGGTGCGCGCGACGCTAGATCAGCCCCGCGAGCGGGCTCGACGGGTCGGCATATCGGCGCTTGGCCATCCGCCCGGCGCGGTACGACAGCCGGCCCGCTTCGACCGCCGCCTTCATCGCGGCGGCCATCAGGATCGGGTCTTTCGCCTCGGCGATCGCGGTGTTCATCAGCACGCCGTCGCAGCCCAGTTCCATCGCTACCGCCGCGTCCGAGGCCGAACCGACCCCGGCATCGACCAGCACCGGCACCTTGGCGCCTTCGACGATCAGCCGGATCGTAACCCGGTTCTGGATGCCGAGCCCGGAGCCGATCGGCGCCCCCAGCGGCATGATCGCGACTGCCCCGACATCCTCGAGCCGCTTCGCCGCGATCGGATCGTCGACGCAATAGACCATCGGCTTGAAGCCTTCGTTGGCGAGGATTTCGGTGGCGCGCAGCGTCTCGACCATGTCGGGATAGAGCGTCCGCGCCTCGCCGAGCACTTCGAGCTTCACCAGATCCCAACCGCCGGCCTCGCGCGCCAGCCGCAGCGTGCGGATTGCGGACTCGGCATCGAAGCAGCCAGCAGTGTTGGGAAGGTAGGTGATCTTCTTCGGATCGATATAGTCGGTGAGCATCGGCGCATTGGGATCGGAGACGTTCACCCGGCGCACCGCGACGGTGACGATCTCCGCGCCCGACGCTGCGACGGCCGCGGCGTTCTGCTCGAAATCCTTGTACTTGCCGGTGCCGACGATCAGCCGCGAACGGAAGGTCCGCCCCGCGACGCTCCAGCTGTCCTCCGCGATCGGGCGGACATGATCGCCGCCGCCGACGAAGTGGACGATCTCGAGCTCGTCGCCGTCCTTGACCTCGACTTCGCCCAGGGTCGAGCGCGGCACCACTTCGAGGTTGCGCTCGACTGCGATCTTCTCGGGCACCAGCCCGAGTTGCTCGGCGAGCTGGATGATGGTGAGCCCCGCCGCGACGCGCTTGTGCTCGCCGTTGACGACTATGCTGACGGTACCGTCGGTGTGCATGAGGGTCCTTGGGAAATTTGATCGGGGACGCGGGCTCATATAGGGACGTGCCCACGAGACCCGCAACCGAAAGGCACCGGCTTGGCCGATACGATCTACGTCCTCAACGGCCCCAACCTCAATCTGCTGGGGCTGCGCGAGCCGGAGATCTACGGCTCGGACACGCTCGACGACATTGCGGGGCAGCTGGAGGACCGGGCGCGCGAACTCGGGCTCGACATCGACCTGCGCCAGTCGAACCACGAGGGGCATCTGATCGACTGGCTGCACGAAGCGCAGGCCCGCGGTGCCAAGGCCGTCCTGCTCAATCCGGGCGGCTACACCCACACCTCGATCGCGTTGCACGATGCCGTCAAGAGCATCACGACGCCGGTGATCGAAATCCATCTTTCCAACCCGCACGCGCGCGAGGACTTCCGGCATGTCAGCTATGTCGGCCGTGCCGCGCGCGGAACCATCGCGGGCTTCGGGGCGCTGTCGTACATGCTTGCGCTTGAAGCCGCGGCGCGTCTCTGACATGAGCCCGCGTTTCATCGGATAAAAGGGTCGCAATGGCCGAAGATACCAAACAAGGGGCGATGCACGTCGATATCGAACTGGTCCGCCAGCTCGCCGCCGTGCTCGACGAGACGCAGCTTACCGAGATCGAAGTCGAGGACGGCGAACGCCGCGTGCGCGTCGCGCGCACCGTCACCGCCGCACCGGCGATGCACTATGCCGCACCAGGGGCCGCACCGGCTCCCCTGGCAGCCGCGCCTGCCGCCGCCGAAGTCGGGGCACCTGCTCCCGCTGCCGCAGTGAACGCCGTCAAGTCGCCGATGGTCGGCACCGCCTATCTCAAGCCCAATCCCGAAGCGAAGCACTTCGTGGCAGTGGGCGACAAGGTCGCCGCGGGCGATACCTTGCTGATCATCGAGGCGATGAAGGTGATGAACGCGATCCAGGCGCCCGCCGCCGGAACGGTCAAGGCGATACTCATCGAGAACGGCCAGCCGGTCGAGTTCGACCAGCCGCTCGTGGTCGTCGAGTAGGCATGGCCGACATCAAGAAGCTGCTGATCGCCAATCGCGGCGAGATCGCGCTGCGCATCCATCGTGCATGCCACGAGATGGGGATCAAGACCGTCGCGGTGCACTCGACCGCCGACAGCGATGCGATGCACGTGCGGCTGGCGGATGAGGCGATCTGCATCGGGCCGCCGAGCGCGGCCGAGAGCTATCTCAACATCCCGAACATCATCTCCGCGGCCGAAATCTCGGGCGCGGACGCGATCCACCCGGGCTATGGCTTCCTTTCGGAGAACGCCCAGTTCGCCGAGATCGTCGAGGCGCACGGGATCATCTTCGTCGGACCCAAGCCCGAGCATATCCGCACGATGGGCGACAAGATCGAGGCCAAGCGCACCGCGGGTGCGCTCGGCCTGCCGCTGGTCCCCGGTTCGGACGGCGCGATCAGCGACCTCACGGAGGCCAAGGAAATCGCGGCCAAGGCCGGCTATCCGGTGATCATCAAGGCCGCGTCGGGCGGCGGCGGGCGCGGCATGAAGGTGTGCACGTCCGAGGACCAGCTCGAGACGCTGATGCAGCAGGCCGGCAGCGAGGCGAAGGCCGCGTTCGGCGACGCCACCGTCTATCTCGAGAAATATCTCGGCAATCCGCGCCACATCGAGATCCAGGTGTTCGGCGACGGCAACGGCAATGCCGTCCATCTGGGCGAGCGCGACTGCTCGCTTCAGCGCCGCCACCAGAAGGTGCTCGAGGAGGCCCCCTCCCCGGTCATCACCGCCGAGGAACGGGCGCGGATGGGCGCCATCGTCTCCAAGGCGAT
>JASLBO010000319.1 GCA_030146605.1 Sphingomonas sp.
CGATCTCGGTGGCCACCGCGATCTCGCTGCTCGTCTCGCTCACCCTCTCGCCTGCGCTCGCCGCTCTGCTGCTGCGCGCGCACGAAGGCGAGCCCAAGGGTCCGATCGGTCGGGCGACCCATCGCGCCGCGGACATCTTCAACCGCGGCTTCGAGCGGATGAGCATCGGCTATGCCAACCTCACCCGCGCGCTGGTGACGCGGCCCAAGCGGATGATGGTCACCTATGTCGGCCTGATCGCCGCCACAGTCGGCATGTTCTGGGTGACGCCGGTGGGCTTCATCCCGGCGCAGGACCAAGGCTATTTCCTCACCGTGATCCAGCTGCCGCCGGGCTCGTCGCTCGAACGCACCGATGAAGTGATGCGCAAGGTCGTCGCGCGCATCCTGCCGATCCCCGGGGTCAAGGGCTCGGTGATGCTCGCGGGCTTTGACGGTCCGTCGCAGACGCTCGCCCCCAACAGCGCCGCCGCCTATGTCCCTCTGCTCTCCTTCGAGGAGCGCGCGAAGCTCGGCGTCAGCTATGCCGGGATCATGGACGAGGCGCGCAAGCGCACCGCCGACATCAACGAGGCGATGCTGCTCGTCGTCCCGCCACCGCTCATCCAGGGCATCGGCTCGGCCGGCGGCTATCGGATGATGGTCCAGGACCGCGGCGAGCATGGCTATGCCGAACTCGGCAAGACCGCTTACGGGCTGATCGGCCAGGCCAACCAGTCCCCCGGCCTCCAGCAGATCTACACCTTCTTCAACACCGCCACGCCGCGCGTCTTCGCCGATATCGACCGGCGCAAGGCCAACCTGCTCGGCGTTCCGCCCGAGCGTGTGTTCGAGGCGCTCAACGTCTATCTCGGCTCGGCCTTCGTCAACGACTTCAACCTGCTCGGGCGCACCTATCGCGTGACGGCGCAGGCGGACGCTCCGTTCCGCGCGACCGAGGCCGATATCGCCAACCTCAAGACCCGCTCCAATTCGGGCCAGATGGTGCCGATCGGATCGGTGTCCACCTTCGAGAACAAGACCGGCCCGTATCGCGTGACGCGCTATAATCTGTTCCCGGCAGTCGAGGTCGATGGCGATACCGCGCCGGGGTACAGCTCGGGCAAGTCGCTCGACACGATGGAGCAGCTCGCGACCAATCTGCCCGCCGGCTACAGCGCCGAATGGACCGGCATCGCCTTCCAGCAGAAGATGGCGGGAAGCACGGCGGGCCTCGTCTTCGGACTGGCGGTCCTGTTCGTCTTCCTCGTGCTCGCGGCGCAATATGAGAGCCTTACGCTGCCGCTCGCGATCATCCTGATCGTGCCGATGTGTCTGCTCGCGGCCATGGCCGGGGTGAACCTCCGTGGCATGGACAACAACGTGCTGACCCAGATCGGACTGGTCGTGCTGATCGCGCTCGCCGCCAAGAACGCGATCCTCGTGGTCGAGTTCGCTCAACAGGCGGAAGCGCAGGACGGGTTGTCGCCGGTCGAGGCCGCGGTGCGTGCCGCGCGCGATCGTCTGCGGCCGATCCTGATGACTTCGTTCGCCTTCATCCTCGGCGCCGTGCCGCTGCTGATCGCGAGCGGGGCAGGGGCCGAGCTCCGCCAGGCTTTGGGCACTGCGGTGTTCTTCGGGATGATGGGCGTGACCGCGTTCGGTCTGCTCTTCACCCCCACCTTCTACGTCGTCTGCCGCGGGCTTGGACAGCGTCTCGCGCGCAGACGGCGTGGATCCGGTGGAGAGACTGCGCCTGTGCTGCAGCCTGCCGAGTAACCACCAGCCGTCACCCCGGCGAAAGCCGGGGTCTCTGGCGGCTCAATCCCGCCATCGCCCGAGGTCCCGGCTTTCGCCGGGATGACGGGCAGGAGGAAATGAAATGACCTACCGCATTCTCTTCGCCACTGCCTCCGCGCTAGCGCTGGCCGCCTGCGCCGCCGGCCCGAACTACACCGCCCCGGTCCACCCGCAGACCGCCGCCGGCAATTTCGTCGCCGCCAGCGCCGCGGTCACCCCCGAGCCCGTCAAGGGCGACTGGTGGCGGCTCTATAATGATCCGGTGCTCGACCAGCTCGTTGCCGATGCGCTGGCGGCCAACACCGACGTCCGCGTCGCCGTCGCGCGTATCGCCCGCGCCCGCGCCGGGCTGCGCGGCGCGCGTGCCGATCGCCTGCCGCAGGCGGGGGTGAGCGCCGGCGCGAACTATGGCCGCGTTCCCGAGGGCCAGCGCCCCGCGGGCGCCCCGCGCGAGGACTGGCAGATCGATGCCGGGCTGGACGTCTCGTACGAAGTCGATCTGTTCGGCCGGGTGTCGCGCAACGTGGAGGCCAGCCGCGGCGACGTCGCCGCTGCCGAAGCCGATGCGGTCCGCGTGATCGTCGCCGCCGATACCGCGAGCGCCTATGCCGATGCCGCGTCGTCGGCCGAGCGGCTGGCGGTCGCCGAGCGCATCGTGAAGTTGCTCGACCAGTCGATCGACCTCACCGAGCGCCGCCGCAATGTCGGCCTCGCCACGCGGCTCGACACCGCGCGCATCGGCGCGCTGCGCAACCAGCGTCAGGCCGAAGTGCCGGCGCTCGCCGCCCGGCGCGACGCGGCGCTGTTCCGCCTCGCCACGCTCACCGGCCGCGCGCCCGCCGATCTGCCGCAGGTCGCCCGTGCCCGCACCGAAACGCTTCGCCTCGACCAGCCGATCCCGGTCGGTGACGGTGCCGCCTTGCTCGCCCGCCGCCCCGACATCCGCGCCGCCGAGCGCCGCCTCGCTGCCAACACCGCGCGGATCGGCGTCGCCACCGCCGATCTCTATCCGCGGATCAGCCTCGGCGGTTCGATCGGCTCGACGGGCAACAATGTGGGCGACATCTTCACCGGCGGACCCCTGCGCTGGCTGCTCGGCGGGCTGATCAACTGGGCGGTCAATCCCGAACCCGCCCGTGCCCGCGTCGCCGCGGCGGAGGCTGACACCCAGGCCGCGCTCGCCACCTTTGACGGCGTCGTGCTCGGCGCGTTGCAGGAAACCGAAACCGCGCTGTCTGCCTATGCCCATGCGCTCGAGCGCCGCAGCGCGCTCCAGGCGGCACAGACCGAAGCTCAGGCGGCGGTCGACATCGCCCGTGCCCGCCAGCGCGAAGGCGATATCGACTCGCTGGCGCTGCTCGACGCCGAACGCACCTTCGCCGACGCCGAAGCCGCCCTCGCCACCGCCGACGCGCAGATCGCCGCCACGCAGGTCGACCTGTTCAAGGCGCTGGGTGGAGGCTGGCAGACGCCTCAAGCCTAAACCGCGAAGCTCCCCTCCGTGCAAGCAGGGAGGGGAGCTTCCAGGTCAGCCCCCCTTGCGCTCCTCCGCGATCCGCAGCAGCCGCAGCACATTCCCGCTCCACATCTTCTCGATATCCGCCGCCGAATATCCCGCCTGCGCCAGCCGGGCGGTGACCTTGGGCAGCGCGTCGATATCTTCGAAGCCCTTGACCCCGCCGCCGCCGTCCCAGTCGGCGCCGAAGCAGACATGGTCCACCCCCGCCACCTGGATCAGGTGGAGAACCAGCCGCATATAGGTCTCGAAATCGGCGTCCTGCACCGGCGAGGTCGCATCGAGCGCGCGGATTTTGCCGACCAGATCCTTCTGCTCGGCGGGCGTGAGCTTGCCCATTTCCTCGGCCTGGTCAGAAAGCGCGCTGCGCTCGGGCGTCGAGCGCATCGTGTTGAGATAGGCGGCATTGGCGCAGATCGCCCCGCCCGATTGGGCGAGCTTGCGGATGCGCGCATCGTCGAGATTGCGCGGATGATCGAAGATCCCCTTGGCGCCGCTGTGCGACAGGATCACCGGGGTCTTCGACAATGCGATCATCTGATCGAGCACCGCGTCCGAGGCATGGCTGGCGTCGAGCACCATCCCCAGCCGGTTCATTTCCGCGACCCATTGCCGGCCCAGCGGGCTGAGCCCGTTCCACTTCGGCTTGTCGGTCGCCGAATCGGCGAACTGGTTGTTCCGGAAATGCACCGGCGAGGCCATCCGCACCCCGCGGCGATAGAATTCGCCGAGCAGCGAGAGATCCTCGCCGATCGGATAGCTGTTCTCGATGCTGATATAGCCGAAGCGCTTGCCCGCTTTGTCGAGCCGCGCGGCGTCGCTCGCCATGGTGGCCAGCCCGATCCGGTCGGGGAATTTGGCCAGTGTCGCATGGATCTCGTCCGAACGCCCGAACGCGAATTGCTTCGCGGCGGCATAGCCCTCGGCGGTCAGCGGCCCCTGCGTGGTATAGATCACGAAGAACCCGCCATCGAGGTTGCCTTCGTCCATCCGCCCGAGATCGACCTGCACCAGATCGTCCTCATAGCGATGCCGGTCGCCGAAGCTCCAGCCGGGGCGGCTGAAATAGACCGGCGTGTCGAGATGCGTATCGAGCGTCAGCAGCCGCTTGTGCAGGCTGGAATCGTCGCCCGGCGCCGCGCGCGAGGTTGCGCAGGCGGTGGTGGCGAGCAGGGCAAGCAGGACGAGCTTCTTCATCGGGCACCTCGGGTCAGCGACTGCCCGTAGCTATGGCGGCGGCGGCCGTCCCCGTACAGCCCGTCCGAAATGCGGCGCCATAGCGCATCTGCATATCGCAATCCCGGCAGGCCGATCTGTTGATTCTCGTTTATTCGGCTGCGTTCGCCGCGGGCACCGCATCCTTGCGATAGCGGTACGTCGCGAGGCTGGATGCCTTCATTTCGATCGAGAAGCCCGGCGCGGTTGGCGCGCGATATGCGCCGCCTTCGATCACGCACGGATCGAGGAAATGCTCGTGCAAATGGTCGACATATTCGATCACGCGCCCGTCGGTCGTGCCCGCGAAGCAGAGGTAATCGATCATCGCGAGATGCTGGACATATTCGCACAGCCCGACGCCGCCGGCATGCGGGCAGACCGGCAGGTCGTATTTCGCCGCCATCAGCAGCACGCTGAGCACTTCATTGACTCCGCCCAGCCGGCACGCATCGATCTGCACCACGTCGATCGCCCCGCGCATGATGAACTGCTTGAACACCACACGGTTCTGGCACATCTCGCCGGTGGCGACGCGCATCGGCGCCACCGCCTCGCGGATCTGCCGGTGCCCCTCGACATCGTCGGGGCTGGTCGGCTCCTCGATGAACCAGGGGTTCGCAAAAGCCAGCGCGCCGAGATGCGCGATCGCCTGATCGACTTCCCACACCTGGTTGGCGTCGATCATCAACTTGCGGTCGGGGCCGAGCACCTCGCGCCCGATCCGCACGCGGCGGACATCGTCCTCCACCGAGCGGCCGACCTTGAGCTTCACATGGTCGAACCCCTCGGCCACTGCTTCGCGGCACAGCCGCTCGAGCTTGTCGTCCGAATAGCCGAGCCAGCCGGCCGAAGTGGTATAGGCGGGATAGCCCCGGTCGAGCAGCGTCGCCACGCGCTCCGCCTTGCCCGCGGCGCGCGTCTCGAGCAGCGCCAGGCCTTCCCCGGGGGTGATGCAATCGGTGATGTAGCGG
This sequence comes from Sphingomonas sp., assembly GCA_030146605.1. Lineage (GTDB taxonomy): Bacteria > Pseudomonadota > Alphaproteobacteria > Sphingomonadales > Sphingomonadaceae > Sphingomonas. The sequence goes on from JASLBO010000319.1 coordinate 5,484, forward strand.
AAATCGATCAGCCCGATCAGCTCGGCAGGGCTCATCTCGCCGATCAGCTGCCACAAGGGCTTGCCCGCCACCTTGGCGAGCAAATCCCACACCGCATTGACCACCGCGCCGGTGGCGAGATGGATTACGCCCTTTTCGGGGCCGATCCAGCGCAATTGGCTGTCGCCGGTGATGTGCCGCCAGAAGCGCGCGCCGTCTTCGCGGATCCAGTCGAGGTCGAGCCCTTCGACCAGCGGCGCGAGCGCTTCGATCGCCGCGCAGACGATGTCATTGCCGCGGCCGATGGTGAAGGTCAGGCCATGGCCTTCCAGCCCGTCATCGGTGTCGAGGATGCAATAGGCCGCCGAATAGTCCGGATCGGGGTTCATCGCGTCCGACCCGTCGAGCATCTGCGAGGTCGGGAAGCGAATGTCGAGCACGCGCATTTTACGAATGCTGGTCATCGTGCGGAGCCCGGCCCCTGATGTCCGTGCCGGCGCGTCACGCGTCCCCATTCGCTCATCGGTCTTGCCGCCCCCTCCAAAAGCGCGGCGCAATCCGTCCGAGCTATCCACTGCATGTTCGCAGATGATTTGTATTTTTATATGTGGGAATTGCTTGTGGTGCAAGTTTCCTGTTGTGCTAAGGCCGCGGCGGGGACCACAGGGCCCGACGGACAGTGAGCCGCGAAGAAGGAAAAGGATGGCACGCCGGCACTGCTTTGCGCTCGATCTGGTCGACGATGCCACGCTCATCGCCGACTATGAAGCGCGCCACGCCCCGGACGCAGTCTGGCGGGTCGTGCTCGATCATCTCCGTGCGCAGGGTGTCGAGGCAATGGAGATCTGGCGCACCGGCGATCGCATGATGATGATCAGCGAAGTCGCCGACGATTATCCCCGGCCCGTCGAGGCGCCGGCCGAGATCGCCGACTGGGAAGCGCTGATGTGGCGCTTCCAGCGCGCGCTGCCGCACGCCGCCCCGGGCGAGAAATGGGTGCCGATGCAGCGCATCTTCGCGTTCGGCGAGACACCATGATCGCGACGCGTCGCTTGCCCGGCTCGGCGCTGGAGCTTCCCGAACTCGGGCTGGGTACCGCGCCGCTCGGCAATCTCTACCGGACGGTCCCGGACGAAGACGCCGCCGCCGCGATCGCCGCGGCGTTCGCCGGCGGCATGCTCTATGCCGATACCGCACCCTATTACGGCTTCGGTCTGGCCGAAAAGCGGCTCGGCGCGGGGCTGCGCGGGGTGGGCGGTGCGATCGTCTCGACCAAGGTCGGGCGTCTGCTGACGCCGGTGCAGGACGGCGC
>JASLBO010000328.1 GCA_030146605.1 Sphingomonas sp.
TCACGGCTTCCAGGAGGAAGCCGTGAATCACATCAAGCCGCCGGAACCAACGGCTTTATGGGTCCGGACCCTAGGGTCAGGACTCATCGCTCACAGCCAGAAGATGATGCTGGCTGCAAGGGCGACAGCGGAGAAGAAGACGGCTGGACACCGGTCGTAGCGGGTGGCGACGCGTGGCCAATCCTTCAGGCGGCCGAACATGATCTCGATGCGGTTGCGGCGCCCGTAGCGACGCTTGTCGTACCTGACGGGCTCAAGCCGCGATTTGCGCCCTCGAATGCAGGCTTGGATGCCCTTCGCTTGCAAGGCATCCCTGAACCAGTCGGCATCGTAGCCACGATCGCCGAACAGCCACTGCGCCTTCGGCAGATCGTCCAGCAGAGCTGCCGCACCGGTGTAGTCGCTGACCTGCCCGGCGGTCATGAAGAAGCTCAAAGGGCGGCCGTTGGCATCGGCGAGGGCGTGGAGCTTTGTGTTCATGCCCCCTTTGGTGCGGCCGATCAGCCGTCCGAGATCCCCCTTTTTACCCGCAGGCTGGATGCCGTGCGGTGCGCCTTCAGGTAGGTCGCGTCGATCATGACGGTCCTTGGCTCGGCATACGCAGCAGCCAGCCCCTCCATCATGCGGATGAACACGCCTCGCTCGCCCCACCGCTTCCATCGGTTGTACAGCGTCTTGTGCGGGCCGTAGGCGCTGGGCGCGTCACGCCAGCGCAGCCCGTTGCGGTTGACGAACACGATGCCGCTCAGCACCCGGCGGTCATCAACCCGAGGCTTGCCGTGGCTTTTGGGAAAGAACGGCTGCAGACGCTCCATCTGCTCGTCCGTCAGCCAAAACAGGTCGCTCATCCCAGTCTCCTCTCGGAGCCTGAATCAGATCGCAGCCCTCACTTCAATGGGTCCTGACCCTAAATATCAGCGGCCGTTCGGGCTCAGCAAACCGGTATGCGCACACGACAAGTGCGAGACCCAGTTTGCCTTCAAGCCAATTCCAGAAGGCGCTGCGGTCGCGGCAGCGGCAAAGGCGTGACGTGGGTTCGGTCGGTTGGATCAGGTCGATCAAGGAGGAACTGTCGCACCGGGTCAGGTGGCCTATGGGTGCTGATGGATTCAGGTCTGCTTCTCGCGCTTGGCAACCCGTTAGCTGCCGGTCGGCTGACGGCCCAGGAGCTGCCGCTAGAGGTCGCTGGTCAATAAGCAATTCGCCCGTATCCTCGGGCTTCGAGACGTCCCGGGTGTTCTTGAGCCCGCTGGGAACGAAAAAAGTGCGGGAATGAGTTGTTACCTAGGGCGTTACCTAGCGCCGAAGTGAAGGTTGGTCGATGCTGTGCGCTATCGCGCTAAGCATTTGTGAAAGAAGAGGAAAATGGTGGACGCACTTGGGCTCGAACCAAGGACCCGCTGATTAAGAGTCAGCTGCTCTACCAACTGAGCTATGCGTCCATTCCGGGGCGTTTCCGGCGCTCTTGGTGAGTGCGCCGACGCGTTTGGAGGGGCGCGGGTAGCAAAGCTTTGCCGCATTGCAAACCCTAAAATGCATGGCCGGCAAAATCCCCTACCAGCGTTGCTTGCGTCGGCTCTCCCGATCGATCGACATCAGGATGCCGAAGCAGATCATGAAGGTCATCTGCGCGGTGCCGCCGAAGCTGATCAGCGGCAGCGGAATGCCCACCACCGGGGCCAGCCCCATCACCATCAGCATGTTGATCGACGAATAGAAGAAGATCGTCGCGGAGAGCCCGGCGGCGGTGAGCCGGCCGAACCGGCTCTTGGCGCGCATGCTGACGCTGATCCCCCAGCCGATCAGGAAGCCGAAGGCGAGGATCACGAACAGCCCGCCCATCAGCCCCCATTCCTCCATCATCGTCGCGAGCGCGAAATCGGTATGGCCCTCGGGCAGATAATCGAGATGGCTCTGGGTGCCGTTGAGGAAGCCCTTGCCGAAGATCCCCCCCGATCCGATCGCGATCTTCGACTGGCTGATGTGATAGCCGGTGCCCAGCGGATCGCTCTCGGGGCTGAGGAACGTGAGCACCCGGTTGCGCTGATAGTCGTGGAGGACGAAATTGACCACGAGCGGGACCGCGGCGGCCATCAACAGCCCGCCGCCGATGAACAGCCGCAGCGGGATGCCCGACAGGAACATCACCGCGACTCCGCCGCCGACGATCATCAATGCCGTGCCGAGATCGGGCTGGAGCATCACCAGCGCCGCGGGGAGCCCGATCAGCACCGCGCCCGGCCAGAGCGCCCCGAACTTGCGGATCTCGCTCGCCGGGAGGATCTCGTAGAAGCGCGCCATGGTCAGCACGATGACCGGCTTCATAAGCTCCGAGGGCTGGAGGCGAATGAACCCCAGGTCGAGCCAACGCTGGCTGCCCCCCGCAACCGCGCCCAGCGCCTCGACTCCGATCAGCATCAGCAGGATGACGCCGTAGAGCGGGAAGGTGCCGTGCGCCCACCAGCTCTCCGGGACCCGCGACAGCGCGATCGCCATGCCGAAGAAGACGAAGAAGCGCAGGCCCTGCGAATAGGCCCAGGGATAGAGGCTGCCGCCCGCGGCGGAATAGAGCACGACCAGCCCGAAGCAGCCGATGGCGAGGACGAGGAGCAGCACCTTCCACGGCAATTGCGCCAGCGGGGCGGGGACCAGGCCGGGACCGATCCTGCTCATTCGATGCCTGTCTGGTTGCGCGTCGCGACGTCGCCGAGCGGCACGCTGGCATTGGCGGCTTCGGAGACGACGTTGCTCGCCGCAGCGGCCGGATCCTCGGGGACGGGCGGGGGAGGGGCCGCCCTGGCGGCGGCACGCGCGGCGTTGTAGGCTGCTGCCTTGCTCGCCATGCGCGTCGCGATGTCGCCGCCCCAACCGGCCTCGAGCTCGGCGAGCCGCCTGGTCGCCTGTTCGCGGTCGAACAGAAAGGTGAGCACGTCCTTGGCGACCGGCGCGGCGGCACGCGCGCCGCCCATGCCATGCTCGATCACCACCGAGGCGCCGTAGCGGGGATTGTCGACCGGGGCGAAGCACACGAACAGCCCGTGATCGCGATACCGCCACTCGCCGCCCTGGCCGCGGTTGCGGTCCATGATCCGGCGGACCTGCGCGGTGCCGGTCTTTCCGCCCATGCGGATGCCCTCGAGCTGGAGCTTCGAGGCGCCGGCGGTGCCGTGGCCGTTGACCACTTCATCCATCCCGCTCCGCACGATCGCGAGATGCTCTTGCGGGAAGGGCAATGGCGCGAAATTGCGCGGCGCGGCATGGAGCAAAGCAGGCTCGACCAGCCGCCCCGAGGCGATGCGCGCCGCAGAAAGCGCGAGCTGGAACGGGCTGACCAGCACATATCCCTGGCCGATCGCGGCGTTGAGCGTGTCCGATTGAGTCCAGGTCTGCTTGTAGCGGCGCAGCTTCCACGCCTCGTCCGGGATCGTGCCATAACGCTGCGAGGGGAGGGGCAGCTCGAACTCCGCGCCGAAGCCCAATGCGCGCGCCGCCGCCGCGATCCGATCGATGCCGAACTCGCGACCCACGGTGTAGAAATAGGTGTTGCAGCTGCGGGCGATGGCGGTGTGCATCGTCATCGGTCCGTGACGGCCGAGACAGCCGAAGCGGCGGTTGCCGAGCGTATAGCCGCCATTGCAATGGACGGTCCTCTTCGGGTCGATCCCTGCCGTCAGCGCCGCGAGCGCAGTCGCCGGCTTGAAGGTCGAGCCGGGGGGGTAGAGGCCCTGCAGCGTCTTGTTCATCAGCGGGAGGTGGTCGTCCTCCGACAGCATCCGCCACTCGCTGTTGCTGATCCCGTCCGAGAATGCGTTCGGATCATAAGCCGGCATCGACACCATGGCGAGGATGTGCCCCGTCAGGCAGTCGAACACCGTGACCGAGCCCGATTCCTCGCCGAGCCGGCGCGCGGCATAATCTTGAAGCCCGGCATCGATGGTGAGCTTGACCGTCTCGCCCGGCGTGTCTTCGCGCGTGGCGAGCTCGCGCACCAGCTTGCCGCGCGCGGTCACTTCGACGCGCTTGGCACCGGGCTTGCCGCGCAGCCGCGGCTCGAGCGTCTTCTCCAGCCCGTCCTTGCCCAGCTTGAAGCCGGGGGTGACCATCAGCGGATCCTTGGTCGCCTTGAATTGCTCGGCCGAGGCGGCGCCGACATAGCCGACGAGATGCGCGACGCCGGCGCCGAGCGGATAGTTGCGCGCGAAGCCGCGGGTCGGCGCCACGCCGGGCATCTCGGGCGTGCGCACGCTGATCGCGGCATATTGCTCCCAGTCGAGACTTTCCTTCACCTGAACCGGCTGAAAGCCCTGCGCGCGCTTGAGGTCGGTGGCGATACGCGCCATGTCCTCGGGCGTCAGGCCGAGCAGCTGGCGGAGCGCCGCGAGCGTCTCCTCGCGCTTCTCGAGCCGGTCGGGGATCAGGTCGACGCGGAAATCGGTGCGGTTGTTGGCGAGCGGCTGGCCGTGGCGGTCGACGATCCAGCCGCGCCGCGGCGGGCTGAGCGTCATGCTCACCCGATTGTCCTCGGCCATCATCGTGTAGCGCTCGCTCTCGAACACCGAAAGCCACGTCATCCGGCCGGCCAGCACCAGCGCAACCGCCGCCTGGCCGCCGCCCATCAGCAAGGCGCGCCGCGAGAAGCTGTAGGTCTGCGAAGCCTCGGTGACCTTCAGCACCTCAAGCTTTCCTCACATCGCGGTCGAACCAGGCGCACAGCCGGTAGATCAACGGAAACAACGCGGCCGAGGCGAGCACCTGCAGCAGCAGCGCGGTATCGACATGCGCGCCGAACGGCGCGGCGACGAGGCGCCCGGCGATCAGGCAAAAGCTGATGGCGCCGGATGCGATCAGCCAGTCCTGCCAGAAATCGCGCCATACCAGCCGCGTATCTAGCACGTCGATCGCCAGCACGCACAATGTCCATAGCAGCATCGCAGAGCCGAGCGGCTGGCCGCTCACCACATCGTCGAAGAAGCCGAGCAGCACCGGGACCCATACGCGCATCGAATCGCCGCGCAGCATCCGCCAGCCGAGCAGCACCATCAGCCCGAACGGCGGCAGGAACGGCACCACCGCGACCACCGGAAGCAACGTCATCAACGAACCCAGCATCACCGACAGCGGCGCGAGCCACACCGCGCGCGGCGGCTTCTCGGACTGCCCCATCGCGATGAATTCGACCGGGCTCACGGCGTCCCCTTGGGCATGGCGGTCGGCGAGGGGGTGGGCGTCGGCTCGGGCAGGAAGGTCTGCTGGACGAGCGCGAAATCGAGCGCGTCGGGGTTGGCGGCAGGCTGGGCGACTGCGATGTCGCCCTGTGTACGCGTCACCCGCCCTACGGCGATGTTGGGCGGGAAGACCCCGCCGGTTCCCGAAGTGATGAAGACGTCTCCCACTCGGAACCCCATCGTCGCGACGCTCGCCGAGCGGATGTCGAGCAGCCCGTCGCCGCGCCCGGAGGCGATCGCGGGCAGCCCGTCGCGGACGCGGCGCACCGGCACGATGCTCTCGGGATCGACCAGCAGCAGCACGCGCGCGCTGTTCGGGCTGGTTTCGATTACCTGGCCGATCAGCCCCGATGGATCGCGGACCGGCTGGCCGCGCTTTACGCCCTGCCACGATCCCGCGTTGAGCGTGGCGTAGCGCCGCGTGCTCGACGACGAGCTGTTGACCAGCCGCGCCGCGACGATCGCGTCGGTGGTCACGTCGCGCAGCTTGACCAGCTCGCGCAGCCGGCGATTCTCCTGCTCGAGGGTCTGCGCGCGCGATACCGTCAGCGCATCCCTTGCGAGTTGCTTCTTCAGCCGCGCATTCTCGCCATGCACCGCGAAATAGCTGCCGATCCCGTCGGGGATGCCCGACAGGCTGCGGCGCACCCAGTGAAGGCCCGAGGCGACCGGCGTGGTGATCTCGGCGACCACGCCGCGCACCGCCGCGAACGCCGGCGGGTTGAACGTCGACAGCAACAGCAGCACCGCGCCGATCAGCGCGCCGCCGGCCGCCACGACATAGCCGATGAACAGCCCATATTGCGCCCGCCGCGAAAACCCGGGGCGCCGGTTGCGTGGCGGCGCCATGTCCCCGCGCTCCCTAGACCTGGATGAGTACGCCGCGGAACATCGGATCCTCGAGCGCCCGCCCGGTTCCGAGCGCCACGCAAGTCAGCGGATTCTCGGCCACGGTCACCGGCAGTCCGGTCTCGTCGCGGAGCACTTCGTCGAGGCCCTCGAGCAACGCGCCGCCGCCGGTGAGCACGATGCCCTGATCGACGATGTCGGCGGCGAGTTCGGGCGCGGTGTTCTCGAGTGCGATGCGGACGCCTTCGACGATCGTACCGACCGGCTCGCTGAGCGCTTCGGCGATCTGGCCCTGGTTGATCTGGATTTCCTTGGGAACGCCGTTGACGAGGTCGCGGCCCTTGATGTGGATCGTCGTGCCGATGCCGTCCGCGGGCGGCCGGGCAACACCGACTTCCTGCTTGATCCGCTCGGCCGTGGCTTCGCCGATCAGCAGATTGTGGTTGCGGCGCACATAGGAGACGATCGCTTCGTCCATCTTGTCGCCGCCGACGCGAACCGACGTCGAATAAGCGAGCCCGCGCAGCGAGAGGACGGCGACTTCGGTGGTGCCGCCACCGATATCGACCACCATCGAGCCGATCGGCTCGGTGACGGGCATGCCCGCGCCGATCGCGGCCGCCATCGGCTCCTCGATCAGCCAGACCTGCGAAGCGCCGGCGTTGGAGGCGGCGTCGCGGATCGCGCGGCGCTCGACCGAAGTCGAGCCCGACGGCACGCAGATCACGATCTGCGGCCAGCGCATGAAGCGGCGTTGGCCGTGCACCTTGCGGATGAAGTGCTTGATCATCTCTTCGGCCACGTCGATGTCGGCGATCACGCCGTCGCGAAGCGGACGGATCGCTTCGATCGACCCGGGCGTCTTGCCCATCATCAGCTTGGCGTCGTCGCCGACTGCCTTTACCCGCTTGACCCCGTTCAGCGTCTCGACCGCCACCACCGACGGCTCGTTGAGGACGATACCTCGACCGCGGAGATAGACGACGGTGTTCGCGGTGCCGAGATCGATCGCCATGTCGTGGGACATGAATTTGAAAAAGCGGGAAAAAGCCATTCGTTGTTCCGTCCTGCCGATCGGGCGCCCGCCGCCGGCTGTTCGCACCAGATTTAGACCGGACCCATCCGGAACGAAATAAATCCGTCTCGGTGCGTGCGCTTGCGGGTCGCGGGATGCCGCCCGTTGGGCTAGACAGACTGCCATGTCAATACGCCGTCTCCCCGAGCATCTTGTCAACCGGATAGCAGCCGGCGAAGTGGTCGAACGCCCCGCCAGTGCGCTGAAAGAGCTGGTCGAAAACGCAGTCGATGCCGGAGCGTCGCGGATCGCGGTCCGCCTCGCCGCCGGCGGCACCGAATTGATCGAGGTTATCGACGATGGCTGCGGCATGTCGCCCGCCGATATGGCGCTCGCGCTCGAGCGTCATGCCACCTCCAAGCTCGCCGACGACGCGATCGAAGCCGTCGCGACGCTGGGTTTCCGCGGCGAGGCGCTGCCGTCGATCGCCAGCGTCGCGCGGCTGACGATCGAGAGCCGGTTGCGGGGTGCCGACGGCTGGTCGCGCATTGTCGACAATGGCGAGCTGGTTGCCGAGGGCCCCGCGGCGCTGCCGCCGGGCACGCGTGTGCGCGTCGAGCAATTGTTCGCCCGCGTGCCGGCGCGCCGCAAGTTCCTCCGCTCGGCACGCGCCGAATATGGCGCCAGCCTCGATGTCGTGAAGCGGCTGGCCATGGCGCGCCCCGACATCGCCTTTTCGGTCGAGCATGACGGCCGCCGCGTGCTGTCGGTGCAGGGCGGCGAAACCCGCCCTGAAAGGGTCGCCGCGCTCACAGATCGCGACCTCGCCGGGAACAGCGTCGCGATCGACTTCAAGCGCGAGAGCCTCGTCCTCGGCGGCGTCGCCGGGCTGCCGACCTTCAATCGCGGTGTGGCGGATCACCAATA
>JASLBO010000363.1 GCA_030146605.1 Sphingomonas sp.
GTGCGCGAAGCGTCCGCCCGCCGCCTGCGCCGCGCCTGGTATCCCGAGCGCGGCGCCGCCGCCGATCAGCGCCAGCGCGCCGCGTCGATTGATCGTCATCTCCGTGCCTCTCAGAAGCGCGCGGTGAGCTGGGCGCCATAGAAGCGCGGCTCGGCCGGGATGAAGGTCGGGATGCCGAAGCCGCCGCCGGTATTGCCCGCATCGAGCAGATAGCGCTCGTTGGTGGCGTTGCGGACGAAGCCGGCGATTTCGAAGCGCTCGTCGCGGAAACTGAACCCGGCGCGGGCGTTGACCAGCGTCACCGGCCCCTGAGAAATCGCCATGTTGTTCGGCACTTCGAAGAAGATGCGGCTGCGATGGGTCACGCTCGGCGTGGTGAAGAAGCGCGTGCCGCCGCCCATCGGCGCGCTGATCGTGAAGCCGGCCGCTGCCTGCCATTCGGGCTGGAGCCGGAAGCGCGCGCCCGAAAACGCCGATGCGAAGCCGTCATTCTCGTCGATGCCGCCGTCGATATAGCCGACATTGCCGAAGACGTTGAGCCACGCGGTCGGGCGCAGCGAAACTTCGGCCTCGACGCCGAGATTGCTCGCCGTGCCCGCGCTTTCGGTGCGCGAGCTGCCGTCGGGCTGCACCACGCTGACCTGGAAGCCGTCATATTTCTGATAATAGACCCCCAGCGAACCGGAGAGGATCCCCACGCTGCCCTTCAGCCCGGCTTCGTAGTTCCACACCGTCTCCTCCGGCACCAGCTGAAGGTTGGGCGAGGCAATGCCCGCGACGCGACGGGCACCCAGCTGCACCACCGGCGAGCGGCGCCCCTTGGAGACCGTCGCGAACACGTTCACATCGTCGCTCAGCCGATAGAGCAGGTTGAAGCGCGGCAGCACCGCCGAATAGGATTCCTGCGCGGTATAGGTCACCCCGTTTGTGTCGATCTGGGTCGGGATCAGCGCGAAGGCGGTGGGGTTGAGCACCGGCCGCGGCGCGCGCGCCCAGAAACCCGACTTGCGCTGCTCGATCAGCACGCGGACGCCCGCGGTCAGCTCGATCGCCGGCACCGGGATCCAGGTGGTGTCGGCGAACATCGAATAGCTGTCGTTCTCGCCCTGATTTTCATAGGTCGAGCTATAGGGGATCTGCGTCGCCGCACCGCGGGTGAGGATCGCGGTTGCCGTCGCGGCCCGGACCACGCCGCTGGCATCGATGCACGGCAGCCCCGCGATCACCCGGCTCGAGCATTGGATGAAGGTGCCTTCCTCGGACGAGAAGGGTACGTTCTGGCGGTTTTCCTCGGTGAACAGGTTCCAGCCGAACGAGGCGCGCCAATGCGGGTCGTTATAGGAGAAGCGGCTCTCATGGCTCGCCTGCCAGCCCGTCGCGATCTCGGCGAATTCGAGATACCAGGCCGCCGAGCCGTCGGCGTCGAACACCTCGCGGCTGTCGAACTCGCGATAGCCGTTGACCGTGGTGAAGGTGAAGCCGGGCGCGAACTCGTACGATGCGGTCAGATTGGCGTCATAGACGTCGCGGCGCAGGCCGAGCTCCGAATCGCCGAGCACCGCCTCGGACAGCGGCGAGCCGCCGAGATGCGCCTTGCCGAAGGGGTTGCCGGGGCCGTTCTCGGTCGGCAGCGCGCGCGAGATGAACGGCGTGCCGCTGTTGCGCTGGCGGTCATAGGTGCCGATCAGGTCGACGGTGATCGCTTCGTTGGGGGTAAAGCGCAGCGAGGCGCGGGCGCCGAGCTGGTCCTGCGCGTAGAGATCGTCCTGGTTGGCCGCGAGATTCTCGACATAGCCGTCGCGCTTCTTCCATTCGAACGCGATACGCCCGGCAATCGTGTCCGACCCGGCATTGATGAAGCCCGAAACGACCTTCGAATCGTAATTGCCGTAGCCGAGCGTCAGCGCGCCCGAATAGCCCGCGCGCGGACGCGCCGAGGTCAGGCTGATCGCGCCGACCGCGGAGGCAGTGCCGAACAAGGTCGCCTGCGGGCCCTTGATCACTTCGACGCGCTCGAGATCGTAGACCGCCTGGTACGAGCCGCGCGAACGCGAGATGTCGACGCCGTTATAGTAAAGCGTCACGCGGGGGCCCTGCTGCGACGAGCCCGAATCCGAAGTGATGCCGCGGATGACGATGCCCGGGTTGTTCGCGCTCTGCTCCTGGATGTTGAGGCCGGGGATATAGTTGGACAGCTCGTCGAGGTCGCTCACGCCGATTTCGGCCATGCGTTCGCCGGTGAGCGCCGAGATCGTGATCGGCACGTCCACCGCGCGCTGCTCGATCTTCTGCGCAGTGACGATGATGTCGTTGCCGTCCTCCTGCGCGGCTGCGGAATCGGGGCTGGTGCTCTGCGCCAGCGCGGGCGTGGTGACGAGTGCAGTGGTGGCGAGCAGAGCCGCGAGCGCGATCCGTGTTGTCATGTTCTGTTTTCCCCGAGTTGGAGCGGGGCTGGTGGACAAGGGATGTGAAAGCGTCGTGGCGCCCTCGCTACGGGAGCGAGAAAGCCGTGGCGGCTTTTATGGCACGGCAGTTACAACCCGGCGCCATTCAGATGCGAGCCTGTGCTCGCAACATGCGTGGCGACAATCGCGGCCATCAATTCTGGGTGATGAACAGGCGGGCGCTGAATCGTGACGATGCATTTGCGTGGCAGAGCCACTTTTGAATTTTCGGGGGTTTTTTCAAGATCGTGCCTGATTCCCGCGATGTCCGGGCATGTTTTGGCATAGACATGCCCGAGCATGAGTAATAGTATTTGCACAATACAATAAGCCGCTACTGATTCGGGCTTCAGAGTCGGCAGATAATCAACAAGTTGTTAATCAATCCGCCATCGGGGGAGGGCAACGATGCTTGGCGTCCGCAACAGAAATATTCGACTCCTTGGCACAATGATTTCCGCTGCCGCGGCGGTGACTGCCGCGCCGGCAATGGCGCAGTCCGAACGCGAGATAAGCAATCCGCGCCCGCTGCCCGAAGAGAGCACACCACCTTCGAAGCTGCTGCTCACCGCGGTGCAGGGTCCCGGCAGCGATGTGCGCGAGCGCGTGCTGGATCTCGACGTGGTCTATACCAAGAGCCAGATCTTCAATCCGTCGACCGGCCGCTACGACAAGGTGAGCCTGCGCAGCTATAACGGCACCGACGTCAGCCCGACTGCGCCTTATGTCTCGCCGACGATCGAGATCCGCCCGGGCGAGACGATCCGGGTCAATCTCGACAACAAGCTGCCGGCCGACAAGAGCTGCATCGGCGACGCCCATCGGCCCGATCAGCCGCATTGCTATAACGGCACCAATCTCCACACGCATGGCCTGTGGGTGAACCCCGCAGGCAATGGCGACAACGTCCTGCTGTCGATCAATCCCGGCGTGCAGTTCCAATATGAATATAATGTCCCGGGCGATCACCCGTCGGGCACCTTCTGGTATCACACCCACCGCCACGGCTCGACCGCGCTGCAGGTTTCGAGCGGCATGGCCGGCGCGCTGATCATCCGCGGCAACCGTGCCCCGACCCCGACGCGTCACGGCGATATCGACACGCTGATCAAGGCGGCGCCGGAGCGCGTGCTGGTGATGCAGCAGATTCAATATGCCTGCCTCGACAAGGACGGCAACCCGAAGACCAACAAGGACGGCACCTATCGCTGCGACGCGGGCGAGACCGGGGTGATCGAGAATTACAAGGTCTTCGGTCCGGGCAGCTGGGGCGCTTCGGGGCGCTACACGTCGCTGAACGGCGTTGTGCTGCCCAACTTTCAGGCGAAGCAGGGGCAGGTCGAGCGCTGGCGGATGATCCATGCCGGCGTCCGCGATACGATCTCGCTGCAATTCGCCAGATTGAAACCCAGCGCCAAAATCCTCGCGACTTTGGGCCCGGCCGAGGCGGAAAAGTTCATCCGCCAATCCTGCGCGGCGGATTATCTGACCTACAACCTAATCGCCGCGGACGGCCTGACGCTCGAGGCCGCGCAGGCGAAGAAGCTCACGGTGTTCCAGCCGGGATATCGCTTCGATGCGCTGGTCGTGTTCCCCGAGCCCGGCATCTACTGCATGGTCGATGCGGCCTCGCCCAATGCCGGATCGGTCAATGGCGGCGGAGTCGGGCCGCGGCTGATGGGCTATGTCACGGTTGCGCCGGGCGAAGCGGTGGGGCCGGACGTGACGGCCTATCTCACCAGAGCCTTGGTCGCCGATGCCGCGGCCAACATGCCCGCCGACGTCAAAAAAGGCGTGATCGACGATCTCAATGCGGGGCTCAAATTCACCCGGTTCACCCCGCACCCGACGGTCGAGGCGAAGGAAGTGACCGGGAAGCAGGAGCTGACCTTCTACATCAACGTCAACGACCCCAACATCACCCAGTTCGAAGTCGCCAACACGCTCAACACCGCCGATGCGCGGCCCTATGATCCCGACCGGATCGATCGCAAGCTCAAGCTGGGCGGAGTCGACGAATGGGTGATGCAGTCGCACTTCGTCAGCCACCCGTTCCACATCCACGTCAATCCGTTCCAGATCGTCGAGATCCTCGATCCCAGCGGCAAGGACGTCAGCGCGCCGGGCGCGATCGACAGCGGCGGCGGCACCGTCGATCCGCAATATGCCGGGCTGAAAGGCGTGTGGAAGGACACCTTGTGGATCAAGAGCCTCGTCAACACGCCGGGGCCGCCTCCCGCCAACACGATCTACACGATCAAGGTCCGCACCCGCTACCAGCGCTATATCGGCGAGTTCGTGCTCCACTGCCACATCCTCGATCACGAGGATCAGGGCATGATGCAGAATGTCGCGGTGGTATTGCCCGACGGCAGCGTCGGCGGCAGGGGCAACCAGCTGCAGAGCCAGGCGCATGACCACTGAGGCGCCCCCCGCGCGGGCGCAGGAGGCGCCTGAAAGTGCAGCGCTTGTTTACGGCGATGTCCAGGCGATCCTGCGCGCCGCCGCGGGAACGGGCAGTCCCGGCCCGCTCGGCGCCTTCTGGGAGCTGCCGCTGTCCGGCTTCCTTGCGGTCGAAGTGCTCGGCAAGCCGCTGGTCGCGCTCGAGCCCGCGGGCGGCACCTGTTGCGGCGCCGACAGCGCCAGGCCCGGCCGCGGCGCGCGCTCGCAGCTGGTGCGCGGACTGCGGGGGCAGGCGCCGTTCGACGGATCGCAGCTGCCGCGCCTTCCCTGGGGCGGCACCGCGGTGGCCGAGGACGACGTGGCGCGGATCGAGGCGTGGGTCGATCATGGCTGTCCCGGCGGGGTGATCGATGCCCGGCCGCTGATCGACAGTCCGCTCGGTCTTGCCGCCAATCCCGCGCTGACCATCACGGTCACCGGGGCCAACGGGCCGATATTCGAGCCCACCTCCGATCCCGACGGCTATCGCCACAGCAAGGGCGATCTGCGCCAGCGCATGGACATCGACTCGCTCAACGAGACCCAGCGCGAGCGGCTGCGCTGCGCCTTTCGCGAGCTTTACGACCTCAACAAATGGGTCGGCGACAAGCGCAGCTACAACAATCTCGCGCTGATCCACCAGAATCACTGCCAGCATGGCTGGGAACGCTTCCTGCCGTGGCACCGCATCTATCTCTACGAGTTCGAGCAGGCGCTGCAGGATTTCTGCCCCGACGTGACCATGCCGTGGTGGGACTTTCCGGCGCCGCGCTACAAGCCCGAGGATCCGGCCACCGGGGCGGTCATCCCCGATGCGCTCAAGGCGTTCGTCACCGAGGCGTCGCTGCGCCAGCTCGGCCGCGACGGTTTCCCGCCCGCGGCGGTGTCGGCGATGGAGGCGATGCTCGGCCAGCTCTACACCGCCCCGAGCGACTTCTTCGCGGCAGTGGCGAAGGCCACCGGCGATCCGGCGCTCGTCACCGGCAAGAACCGCGAGCAGCTGATCGACGTGCTGCTCGCGGCCAATGCGCTCTGGTATCCGCTGCGCTACCCCGGCCAGTTCGGCAAGGACCAGACGATCAACACGCGGGTCCATTATCACTATCCGACCCAGCAGGACATCGACGAGATCATGGCGCTGCGCACCTTCCGCGATTTCGGCGGGGGCAGCCTCTATGTCGACAGCTTCGGCTTTCTCGACCAGAATCCGCACAATACGATGCACATCTGGACCGGCGGCTATAACCCCGCTTACGTCGCGCCGCCCACGGGCGGGCCCGCCGAATCGCTCGATCGCAACCAGGCGGTGCGTGTCGTCGGCCGCAAGTTCCACCGCCGCGAGGATCTGTACACCGATCCGAAGAACGGCGACATGTTCTCGAACCTCACCGCGTCCTACGATCCGATCTTCTGGCCGGTGCACGCCAATATCGATCGCCTGTGGTGGAACTGGCAGCAGGCGCATCCGGACGGCCTGCCCGCCGATCTCGATGCGGCGCTGACGCCGTGGAGCTACGCCACCCGCGACACGCTCGACATGTATCGCTTCGGCTATGAATATGTCCGCGGCAGCGCGGTGATGCCGGTCGGGCTGGCCAGTCCGGTCGGCCGCTTCGTCTCGGGCCAGATCGAAGTGCCGGGCAGCGTGCGAACCGACTTCCGCTCCGCCGAAGTGCGGCTGCACCGCGTGCCGCAATTGCCGCGCTCCTGCTTCATCCGGGTGTTCCTCAACACGCCCGATGCCGATGCGTCGACTCCGCTCACCGCAGAGGGCTATGCCGGCTATGCGGCGGTGTTCGGGCACGGCGAATGCATCGGCGGGCCGGGGCATTGCGAGCTGCCGCCGGGCGAGGCGCGCAAGTTCGATCTGCGCGGGCGGCACATGAACACGCCGCGCAACCATCGAATCGACGTGACACGCGCGGTCAAACGCCAGTTCGCCGCGGGGGCGACGTCGGTCGTCGTCACGCTCGTGGTGATCGGCGCCTCCTATCAGGAGGACAAGGAACTGCTCCGGCTCGAGAGCGTGTCGCTCAATTTTCTCGATTGAAGTCAGCGCGCCGCAGGGCGCGAGAGGGGGAAAGTCACATGGTGGCGCCGTCGGTTTATCGGATCCATCCCGCTGTGGGAGTCGCCCGGCTCGGCGACAGCCCCGACGGCTTCTGCATCACGCCCGAAGGGCCGGCACAGCTGCCGATCCAGTGCGACGCAATGGGCAATCCGACGAAGGACGACGCCACCGTCAAGCATTTCAAGGACAGCGAGGGCCGGATCAAGCGCCAGGCGGCGCGGTTCCAGATTTATGTCTATGATGCGGAGAGCCCCGAGGGGCGCCCGCTGAAGCTCGGCGATCCGATCGAGGGCGGCGGCAATCAGGGGACGCTGTACGACATTCAGTGGCGGGTCCAGCTCGCCAACAAGAAGGCTGCCTGGTATATTTTCGACAGCCTGCGCGGCGAGACCGGCTATGCCGCGGATACGCCGCTGCGCAATCCGACGATCACGGATCCCAATGCGCGCCAGAAGCTGGTGATCGATCCCGGCCCGCAGACGGTCAACCACAAGTCGCGCCGCACCGCCAGTTTCGGCCGCGATACCAACCCGATGTATGCGGTAACCTTCCCGCCCGCGGGGCTCCAGCCGCGCGACATCGACACGCTCGGCGATCTGGTCACCGACGA
>JASLBO010000384.1 GCA_030146605.1 Sphingomonas sp.
TGCTTTCGAGCGCGGCGTCGTCGGTGATCGAGACTTCGATCGGCTGCGGCTTGAGCGTCTCCGCATTGGGCGTCGCGAGAAAGCCGACCGAAAGCAGCCCGAACAGCGCCACGTGGCCGGCAGCCGCCACCACGAGGCCGCCTATCTCTGCGCGAGTCAACGCCATGGCATCACTTGCTCGCGGCGTTGGTCAGCAGCGAGACGCGGTTGAGCCCGACGCGATTGAGCTCGCCCATCACCCGCATGACCTTGCCGTAACCGAGCCCCTGGTCGGCCCGCAGATAGATTTGCGGCGGCTTGCCGTCGGCGCCTTTGCGCGCAGCGACCTGCTCGAGCATTCCCCCGAGGCCCGCATCATCGACCGGCTCATCGTCGACGAAAATCTGACCCTTTTCGTCGATCGCGATCTGGACCGGCTTCTCTTCCTGATCGAGCGCCTTGGCGCGGCTCTCGGGCAGGTTCACCGGCACGCCCGCAGTGAGCAGAGGGGCGGTGACCATGAAGATGATCAGCAGCACCAGCATCACATCGACCAGCGGCGTCACGTTGATCTCGGCCATCGGCGCGCGGCGGCCGCGGCTCTTGTTCGAAGGAAGCTGCATAGCCATTCAGCGCTCCCCTTCCGCTTGCGGGAGGGGTCGGGGGAGGGGCTGGCCGCTAGCAGGGCAGAGGGCGAGGACGTACAGCCCCTCCCCTAACCCCTCCCGCAAGCGGAAGGGGGACAAGAGAGTCGCCCTTCTCACGCGTCCATCTCCAGGCGGCGGCTGAGCGTCGCGTGGAAGCCGTCGGCGAAGCGGTTGAGCCGCGCCTCGACGCGGTTGATGCCATGGCTGTAGCGATTGTAGGCGATCACCGCGGGGATCGCGGCGAACAGGCCGATCGCGGTGGCGAACAATGCCTCGGCGATGCCGGGTGCCACCACTGCGAGCGACGAATTCTGTTCCGCGGCGATGCTGGTGAAACTGCGCATGATGCCCCAGACAGTCCCGAACAGCCCGACGAACGGCGCGACCGCACCGACCGTGGCAAGGAAGTTCAATCGATCAGCGAGGCGATCGATCTCCTGCGCCACGGTGGCGCCCATCGCAGTGGCGAGGCGTTCGCGGGTGCCTTCGCGGTCGATCGACTTGCCGGTGGTCGAGCGGCGCCACTCGGTGACCCCGGCGGAAAAGATCCGCGCGATCGGCTGGTCGCGGGTCGAGGCACGGCGATGGAATTCGTCGATATCGTCCGCCTCGCGATATTCGGTCTCGAAGCTGGCGATACCCTTCTTCACCGAGCCGATGCGGAAGCCGAAGCTGAGGATGATCGCCCAGGTCCACAGGCTCGCCAGCAGCAGGCCGATCATCACGCCGCGGACCACCCAGTCTGCCTGGAGGAACAGGGCAACGGGCGACATGGTCGCGGCGGCGGTATTCAGAAACAACATATGGAGTTCAGTTTCCCTTCCATAGCAACGGTTCGAACGCCGCCATCCATTGTGCCGGCTGGCGCCGCGGCCGACCTGCCGGGGAGACGAACGCCGCCTCGACTTCACCAGTGGCCACGATTGTTTGCGCCCGCATGACTCGTTGCTGAATGGTCACTGCGGCGGCACGCATCGAGACAAGCCGGCTGACGACGTTCAGTTCCTCGCCGAGTCTCGCCGGCGCACGATAATCGAGCCGGACGCTGCGCAGCGCATAGGCACCCTCGCCGCTCTCGAACGTCGCGCGCTGATCGATCCCGGCGGCGAGCAGCATGTCCGAGCGCGCGCGCTCCAGATAGCGCAGGTAATTGGCGTGGTAGACCACGCCGGTGAGGTCGGTATCCTCGAAATACACGCGCAAACCGAAATGGTGCTCGAGGCCCTCGAAGCGGCCCAAGGCGGAGAGCGCATGCATGAACGGGCCTTAACCAAGGTGGCGACTCGGGGGAACCCCTGCCCTCAGTCGAACAGCCCTTCCTGCGCGGTGGGCGGCGGATCGAGCCCGAGATGCTTCCAGCCCGCCGCGTTGAGGCAGCGCCCGCGGGCCGTCCGCGCGATCATGCCGATCTGGATCAGATAGGGCTCGATCACTTCTTCGATCGTATCGCGCGGCTCGCTGAGCCCCGCGGCGAGCGTCTCCACCCCGACCGGACCGCCTCTGTAGATGTCGGCGATCATCATCAGATAGCGCCGGTCCATATTGTCGAGCCCGAGCCCGTCGACCTCGAGGCGGGTCAGCGCCGCGTCGGCCACCCTGGCATGGACGGTCTCCTCGCCCGCCACCGTCGCGAAATCGCGGACGCGGCGCAGCAGCCGGCCGGCGATCCGCGGGGTGCCGCGCGCGCGCCTTGCGATTTCGTGCGCGCCGTCGGGAGCGACATGGAGATCGAGCAGCGTGGCGGCACGGGCTACGACGCGTTCGAGCTCTTCTACCGTATAGAATTGGAGGCGGATCGGGATGCCGAAACGGTCGCGCAGCGGCGTGGTCAGCAGCCCCTGCCGGGTGGTCGCGCCGACAAGGGTGAAGCGCGGCAGATCGATACGCACCGAGCGTGCCGAGGGGCCTTCGCCGATCATGAGGTCCAGCGCGCGATCCTCCATCGCGGGGTAGAGGACTTCCTCGACCGCGGGATTCAACCGGTGGATCTCGTCGATGAACAGCACGTCGCCGTCCTCGAGATTGGTGAGCAATGCCGCGAGATCGCCCGATTTGGCGATCACCGGGCCCGAGGTCGAGCGGAAGCCCACCCCCATTTCGCGCGCGACGATCTGCGCGAGCGTGGTCTTGCCGAGCCCGGGCGGGCCGAAAAACAGGACGTGATCGAGCGCCTCGCCGCGCTGCTTGGCGGCTTGGATGAAGATGCGCAGATTCTCGCGCGCGGCACGCTGGCCGACGAACTCGTCGAGGTGTTTGGGTCGCAGCGCGGCGTCGATGTCCTCGGGCTTGCGCAGGGGAGCGAGGATGCGGTCAGCGTCGGTCATCGCAGTCCGTCACCTCCGCCGACCGCTATCAACTCCGCCCCCTCATTGGCTTGCCAACTTTCGTACCCGCCCGATGTGGCCAGTATCTCGACCACGATGCCATTGGAGATCCAGATCCGTAAATCGGCAGTCGCGGGATCCAGACTGAAGGAAGTGACAGAACCATTTTCCATTAGCTCGCCCGCTCGCGCGGCAGCGTCGATGGGCGCGAGTAGGCCGAATTGATGGCCATGATCGAGATCGGTCAGCAACACCCCTCGCTCGTTTCTGAGCCGCCACATCCCTTCCACGCAAATCGTGACGCCACCGCCGAAGTCGAGAACCCAGTCATGCTCACGGCGAAGCATTTTCACTTGCTTGCCGAGCAGTGCCGCCTCGATCCGTTGCCACGTGTTGTTCACTTCGCCGCCTTGCGCAGCGCCAGCCGCACGAGCGCGTCGAGCGTCGCGCCGGCGCCGAGTTCGTCATTGGCCGCGCCCACCGCATTGCTCGCCTCGGCCGGCTTGAAGCCCAAATTCAGCAGTGCCGACACGGCATCGGCCGCGACGCTTCCCGCGGGCACCGGCGCGCCGGTGCCGCCGCCGAGCGCGATGCTGCCGACCTTGTCCTTGAGTTCGTTGACGATGCGCTGGGCGAGCTTGGGACCCACC
This sequence comes from Sphingomonas sp., assembly GCA_030146605.1. Taxonomy (GTDB): domain Bacteria; phylum Pseudomonadota; class Alphaproteobacteria; order Sphingomonadales; family Sphingomonadaceae; genus Sphingomonas. The sequence goes on from JASLBO010000384.1 coordinate 3,601, forward strand.
CCGTTGGCGCGAGCGATCATAGCGGAATCGGCGCGGGCGACTGCGCTTCGCAGCTCGTCGGGGGTGAGGATCGACAGGATCGCGAGCGCGACCTTCGCGCCGACGCCCTGGACATGGGTGAGCAGTTTGAACCAGTCGCGCTCGTCGGCGGTGGCGAAGCCCATCAGCCGGATGAAGTCCTCCGCCACCAGCATCTCGGTGTGGATCGTCACTGCGCTGTCAACCGGCCCGAGTTTCTCGAGCGTCTTGGCCGAGGCGCCGACCAGATAGCCGACGCCGCCCACGTCGATCACCGCGTGATCGGCGCCGGTCGCCGCCAGCCTGCCCCTCAAATGCGCGATCATGCGCGCGGGGCCGGCGTGTCAACCAGCGGATCGGTTGACACGCTTGACACTGTTTTCAGGTTGACAGCCTTGCTTGACACGGTCGCTTCGCGCGCGATCGGGGCGGCTGCAAGGCGGAAGGCCGGGAAGGTCATGGCCGGTACATAAGCGGAACGCGCCCTTGTAGGAAAGCGAAATCAGGTGCGGAGGCGGCGCGCGCTCGCAAGGTGGTGCGCATGGCAGATCGCCACCGCCAGCGCGTCGCCGGCATCGGGGCCATCGATCTTCACCCCCGGCAGCAGCCGCGCGACCATCGCATGGACTTGCGCCTTCTCGGCGCCGCCGGTGCCGACCACCGCCTTCTTGACGATGCTCGGGGTATATTCGCCGACATCGAGCCCCGCGCGCGCCGCCGCACACAGCACGACCCCGCGCGCCTGGCCGAGCTTGAGCGTCGATTGCGCATTGGAATTGACGAACACTTCCTCGCATGCGGCTGCTTCCGGCGCGTGGTCCAGGATCAGCGCGGCCAGCATCGCATCGAGATGCGCGAGGCGGCGCGCGAGCGCGGCCTGCGGATCGGTCTTGAGCTTGCCGTTGGCAAGATGGCTCAGGCGATTGCCTTCGGCGCGGATCAGGCCCCAGCCGGTGGTGCCGAGCCCAGGATCGAGGCCGAGGATGATCAGTTTTGAGCTCCGGCTGGCAAATCGATCTTTATCGTCGTTGTTACCGCGTTGTTCGGATTCGGGGCGAGAAGAATTACAAGTGCGCTAGCCAGCCCTAGAACACCCCACCAGTAAGAGCGGCGACGTAGGTCAACGATACCCCGTGCCACGCAATATATCGCAGCAGCAACCCCCGCCCAAAACCATGGGCTCAACCCAATTTCTCCATCACTTCGTCGGAGACTTCGTAATTGCCCCACACCGTCTGGACGTCGTCATCGTCGTCGAGTGCGTCGATCAGCTTGAACAGGGTCGCGGCGTCGCCCTCCTCGACCGACACCATCGTCTGCGGGCGCCAGGCGAGCTTGGCGCCCTCGGCCTCGCCGAGGACGGGCTCGAGCGCCTTGGCGACTTCGTGGAGGTCGCCCTGCGCGGTCCAGATCTCATGGCCGTCCTCGGAGCTCGTCACATCCTCGGCGCCGGCCTCGAGCGCGGCCTCGAACACCTTCTCGGCGTCGCCCGCGCTCGCCGGATAGTTGATCAGGCCGATCCGGTCGAAGGCATGGCTGACCGAGCCCGGCGCGCCGAGATTTCCGCCATTCTTGCTGATCGCGGTGCGCACGTTGGTGACGGTGCGGTTGCGATTGTCGGTCAGCGTCTCGACGATCAGGCTGACGCCGCCGGGGCCGAACGCCTCGTAGCGGATCTCTTCGTAATTCTCGGCATCGCCCTTGCTCGCCTTGTCGATGGCGCGCGCGATATTGTCCTTGGGCATCGACTGCGCCTTGGCGGCATTGACCGCGGCGCGCAGGCGCGGGTTCATGTCGGGATCGGGCAAGCCCATCTTGGCTGCGACGGTGATTTCGCGGCTGAGCTTGGAGAACATGCCCGAGCGCTTCTTATCCTGCGCGCCCTTGCGGTGCATGATGTTCTTGAACTTGGAATGGCCTGCCATGGCGCTCTCTTCGGAATGGGAGGGTCTCTCTAGGCCAGCGGCGGGCCAAGGTGCAATTGGTTCACGCAAAGGCGCGGAGGCGCGAAGATATTGTTCGCGCAGAGGCGCAGAGGACGCAGAGGCGTTTGGCGCGGCGGTGCTGGATCAGCGCCAGACTTTCGGCCATTTGATGGCGGGCGCTGCGCGCCGACTGCGATCTCTGCGCCTCTGCGCCTCTGCGCGAAATCTGCCGCTGCCGATCAGTGCAGCCCGAGCGCGTTGCGGTAGGTTTCGAGCAAGGCGTCGGCCTCGTCGCGGTGATGCTTCTCCATCTTCCGCAGGCGGACGATGTGGCGCATCGTCTTGGTGTCGAAGCCGGTCGACTTGGACTCGGCATAGACGTCCTTGATGTCGTCGGCGATGCCCTTCTTCTCTTCCTCGAGGCGCTCGATCCGCTCGATGAAGAGGCGCAATTGCTCGGCGGAAACGGAATCGGACATAGAACACTCCTGCTGGTGGGGCGCCGCTCCCGCACAGGGCCGCAGCTGCGGTCCCGGGGATCGGCGAGGAAGATGGAAGCGCGCGCTTAAAGGACGCGGGCGCCGGGCTCAAGTGCTACCGGCCGGGCTCGCTCATCGATGGCGGGTCGCTGGCCGGGAAGCTGTCGTCGAGCGCGGCGCCGAGCAGCTCCTCGCGAAGAACCATCGCGAGG
>JASLBO010000403.1 GCA_030146605.1 Sphingomonas sp.
ATGCGCTTGTCCTGGATGAGCGCGAGATTGTTGTTGTAGATGGTGACCGCGACGTCGCCCTGCGCAGTGCGCTCGCCCGAAGGCGCCTCGGCGGCGGTCTGGGCATGCGCGGCGAACGGGAGCGCCGCCACGATAAGAGCCGTCAAACGCAAAGCATCCTCCCCCGGACTGTTCCGAAGGAGGATGCTAGCAGCTTGGTTGCGAAGGGCTAGCCCGACGCGGCTAATTGCATGTCAGGCAGCCGGCGGAACCTCGGCCTCGTCACTCTTGGCGCGGCGGCGACGCGGCTTCTTGGGCGCTTCCTCTGCATCATTCGCGGCAGTCGTCGCCTCGATTCCGAAAGCCGGCGGCAGGATCGCGGCGTCGATGCCCTGCGGCGCATCGGCCTCGGGGCTTTCCTCGCGACGCGGCCGGCCGCGACCGCGCACGGCACGTGCGGGACGTTCCTCGGCGGGCTGCGCCTGTTCGGCGAAGAGCTCGGGTGCCGCGGGCGCTTCCTGCGCCTCGGACTGGTGGCCGTTGGCATAGCCATTGGCGCCATTGGCGTTCGGGCGACGATCGCGACGGGCCTCGCGTGGCTCGCGGTCCTGACGCGGCTCGCGGGGCGGACGCGCTTCGCGATCCTGGCGCGGTTCGCGGTCCTGGCGCGGCTCGCGGTCCTGGCGCGGCTCGCGGTCCTGGCGCGGCTCGCGGTCATTGCGGGCTTCGCGCTCGTAGCGGGGCTCGCGCTGCTGAGGGCGATCGTCACGCTGTTGCGGGCGGTCATCACGCTGCTGAGGGCGGTCGTCACGCTGCTGCTCGTCGCCGCGATTACCCTCGGCCTCGAAATCGAAATCCTCGTCGTCGCCGTCGATGTCGTTGCTCGGGCGGCGCTGCTGCGGCTGGTTCGGGTTCGCTTCCTCGAAGCGCGAGCGGGTTTCGCTCAGCACCCGGAAATAGTGATCCGCGAACTGAAGATAATATTCGGCGTTGACTCGATCGCCCTGGCGCTGCGCGTCCATCGCGAGATTCTTGTACTTCTCGAGCAGCTGCGCCGCATTGCCGCGGGCACGATTGTCGATGCGGTTACCATTGCCCTGATTGGGGCTTCCGCCCGGGCGCTGCTGACCGCCACGACCGCGACGGCGGCCGTTGTTAGCCTGACGATTGTTCATCAAGGTCTGTATGTCCTGTCTACTAAAGCCGTCCGTCGATCCATCGGGGTCCCGGATGCAGGTTATACTTGCGGATAGCGCCGATACGGCACTTCCGCCTGCCATGGCCGCCGGACTGCAGCGGCACACATGACCATGGAGTGAGCCTTAGCCCTATGTTTCAACAACTTGGTTGAAAGTGCCTCGCCCCGGCGCTGTCTTAGCCCGTGGAGCACCAATCTCCAAGCAGAAATATGGGGTCTGCGTCCCCGATTTCAAGTCAGAAGTACCGCCCGGGGACGTCCCCCTAGATCATTATAGACGGCTGGCAACAACCCATGTTGCAGCGCGAGCGCGGAGACCGCCTTCGCCTGCGTCCAGCCGATCTCGAGCACCGCCGCGCCGCCGGGCGCGAGCAGGCGGGAAAGCTCGGGCAGGATACGGCGATAATCTTCGAGGCCGTCCACACCGGCGAAGAGCGCCGAGGCGGGCTCGTGATCCCGGACCTCGGCGGGCAGCTGTTCGGTGGCGCCGATATAAGGCGGATTGGCGAGGATCAGATCGAACGGGCCCTCGATTCCCTGCGCCCAATCGCCGCTGCGGAGCTCGACGCGGTGTGCCATGCCGAGCCGTTCGGCATTGATGCGGGCATATTCGAGCGCCTGCTCCGACGCATCGACGCCTGTCCCGCGCGCGTTCGGCCATTGATCGAGCGCGGCGAGCAGCAGCGTGCCGGGGCCGGTGCCGAGATCGAGGATCGTCGCGGGCGCGCGCTCGTCGAAATGGTCGATCGCGGTCTCGATCAGCGTCTCGCTGTCGGGCCGCGGGATCAGCGCGCCGGGGCCGACCTGCAGCTCGATCGTCCAGAACGCGCGCGTGCCGGTGATATAGGCGATCGGCTCGTGGGCGAGGCGGCGCTGGAGGAGGGGATCGAAGATCGCCGGGACGGAGTCTTCGAGGTGGCGCAGAAGAAGGTCCTGACGCGGGACGCCGAGGGCGTGGGCCATCAGGAGTTCGGCGTCGAGACGGGGGGTGTCGGTGACTGAAGTGAGTTGCTGCGCCGCCTCTGCAAGCGCTACCCGGACTCCCCTTCCGCTTGCGGGAGGGGTCGGGGGAGGGGCCGTCATGAACCGCCGCCCTCGCGGCAAGCCCCTCCCCTAACCCCTCCCGCAAGCGGGAGGGGAACAGAGTGAGGCTCACCCATCCAGCTGCGCCAGCCGGTCGGCTTCGTCCTGCGCGGTGAGCGCGGCGATCAGCTCGTCGAGCTCGCCCTGGAGGATTTCGGGCAGGCGGTGGAGCGTCAGGTTGATGCGGTGATCGGTCACCCGGCCTTGCGGAAAGCTATAGGTGCGGATGCGCTCGGAGCGATCGCCCGAGCCGACCATCGACTGGCGCGCGCCCGCGCGGGCCGAGTTGAGCCGGTCGCGTTCGGCCTCGTACAGGCGGGTGCGGAGCACTTTCATCGCCTTGGCCTTGTTCTTGATCTGCGAGCGCTCGTCCTGCTGGATGACGATCGTGCCGGTCGGCAAATGGGTGATGCGGACCGCCGAATCGGTGGTGTTGACCCCCTGCCCGCCCGGCCCCGACGCGCGATAGATGTCGATCCGCAGATCCTTGTCGTCGATCCGGATATCGGCTTCCTCGGCCTCGGGGAGCACCGCGACGGTCGCCGCAGAAGTGTGGATCCGCCCGCCCGCCTCGGTCGCGGGGACGCGCTGGACGCGGTGGACGCCACTCTCGAACTTCAACTTGGCGAACACCCCGACGCCGGTGACGCTGAGCACGACTTCCTTATAGCCGCCGAATTCGGATTCGGACGCCGTGATCAGCTCGATCCGCCAGCCCATGCGATCGGCGTAACGCTGGTACATGCGCAGCAGATCGCCGGCGAACAGCGCCGCCTCGTCGCCGCCGACGCCGGCGCGGATCTCGAGCATCGCGGGACGTTCGTCGGCGGCATCGCGGGGCAGCAAGGCCAGCGCGAGGAAGCGCTCGGCGGCGGCAAGCGCGTCGTCATTGGCGCGGAGCTCGTCGACGGCCATCGCGCGGAGCTCTTCGTCGGCGTCCTGCGTCATGTGCTGGAGGCTGCCCGCCTCTGCGCGCAGCCGGCGGACCTCGCCCGCGGCCTGGGCGACGGGCTCGAGCTCGGCATATTCCTTGGAGACCTGGACGTATCTGTCGCTGGGCAAGTCGCCAGTCGCCATCTGCGCCTGCAACTCGTCGCGGCGCGCCTCGATCGCGGCGATGCGGTCGGCGGGGATGGAGATCATTGCGCAGCCAGCCTCTCGACCAGCGGAAGAGCCGCCTCGTTATTCTCTTCCTGCAGAATGTCCTCGAAAAGGAGATCGAACATGCCTTGCGGAATCCAGCTGAGCCGCATCGCCGCCTGCTCGCCGCTCTTCAGTGATTTGACCATCACCTCGTCACGCGCAAGCTCATCATCTCCCAGAATGAGTGCATAGCGCGCGCCGAGCGCGTCGGCCTTCTGCATTCGCTTCTTCATGTTGCCACGAAAGGCCATGTCCGCCGAAACGCCAGCACGCCGAAGGTCTGCGAGGATGCCGGTCGCCCTCTGAGCGGCCGCGTCTCCCATTGGCACCACCACGGTGTCGACGCCTGACTGGGCCGGCTCCTCGATCAGCATCGCCAGCCGCTCGACTCCTGCGGCCCATCCCACGCCCGCGGTCTCGGGACCGCCGAGCGAGCCAATCAGGCCGTCATAGCGCCCGCCCGCGAGGACGGTGCCCTGTGCGCCGAGGCGGTCGGTGACGAACTCGAAGGCGGTGTGGCGGTAATAATCGAGGCCGCGGACGAGGCGGCTGTTGCGGGTCCACTTCACCCCCGCGGCGTCGAGGCCGTCGGTGACTGCCTTGAAGAAGGCCGCGGCTTCCTCGGTCAGATACGCGTCGATGTCGGGTGCGCTATCGGCGACCGGGCGGTCGCGCGGGTCCTTTGAGTCGAGGATACGCATCGGGTTCTTGTCGAGCCGGATCCGGCTGTCCTCGGACAGCGCGTCGCGGTGCGCCTCGAAATGCGCGACGAGGGCGGTGCGCCACGCGTCACGGGTTTCGGCATCGCCCAGGGTGTTGAGCTGGAGCGTCACGCCCTCGGCGATGCCCAGCTCCTTCAACAGCTGATCGGCGAGCACGAGCAGTTCGACGTCCGCGGCGGGCTCGGGCGCACCGATGATCTCGGCGTCGATCTGGTGAAACTGGCGGAAGCGGCCCTTCTGCGGGCGCTCGTAGCGGAACACCGGGCCCGAAGTCGCGAGCTTGAGCGGCGCATATTGCTGCCAGCCCTCGGTGATATAGGCGCGGGCGATGCCGGCGGTGAACTCCGGGCGCAAAGTGAGCGAATCGCCGCCGCGGTCTTCGAAGGTGTACATTTCCTTCGAGACGACGTCGCTGGTCTCCCCCATCGAGCGGGCGAACACGCCGGTCGCCTCGAAGATCGGGATCTCGAGCCGCTGGAAGCAATAGAGCCGCCGGACGCGTTCGAACGTGTCGAGCACGTGCGCGAAGCGCCTTTGCTCGTCGCCGAAAATGTCCTGGGTGCCCCGGATGCGCTTGGGGGTTTCGATACGTGCCATTTCGGCCGGGTTTCTAGGGCGTATGAAAAATTTGCGCCACTCCCTTTAAACGCTTCGCGGCCCGCCCATATTCCCGTTCGAGTTCAACAACATGGAAGGAGGTGATCGAATGTCTCATTGTCTTACGCCGTCTGCGGCGCGCACTCAGCTTTCGGTCGGCTTCGTCGGAGCCGCCCGCTGAGGCATTGAATACAGGTCGCTCGCCGCAGCGGCTGACAATGGAAAGGCCGTTCCCCGAGAGGGGAGCGGCCTTTCGTGTATCCGGGCCGCGCGCATATCTGGATTGTGTCTGACACATTCTGATACATTTCTTCGCTGGTAGCGCCGCAACCGCCTGCCCTATGGGCGAGTTACGGAACTGAACTGCGCCGTCTTCAAAGGCGCTACGAGCGGGTCTGCGAATTGAATCTGATATCTTCGAACCTTTCGGGCCGATCGGCCATGATGCTGGTGGCTTCAGCGCTCCTCCTCGCCTCGTGCGGGAGCAGCGAGGGCGACGCGCAGAAAAAAGGCGGGCGCGGCGCGGGCGGCCCGGCGCAGGTCGGCTTCGTCGTCGTCCAGCCGACCAGCGTGCCGGTCGTCACCGAGCTTTCCGGCCGGGTTACCGCCTTCCAGATGTCCGAGGTGCGGCCGCAGGTCGCCGGGATCGTCCAGCGGCGCTTCTTTACCGAGGGCTCGATCGTCCGCGCGGGGCAGACGCTCTATCAGATCGACCCCAGCCTCTATCAGGCGCAGGCTTCGGAGGCCGAAGCCAATCTGCAGAGCGCGCGCGCCACCGCCGAGGCTGCGCGGATCCGCGCCGAGCGCTATCGCCCGCTCGCCAAGATGGAGGCGGTCAGCCAGCAGGATTATACCGATGCGGCGGCGCAGGCGCGGCAGGCGGCGGCGGGGGTAGCGCAGAACAACGCCCAGTTGCGCACCGCGCAGATCAATTTGCGCTTCACCAAGGTCCCCGCCCCGATCACCGGCCGGATCGGCCGCTCGCTGGTCACCGAAGGCGCGCTGGTCACCACCAACCAGGCCGATCCGCTCGCCGTGATCCAGCGGCTCGACCCGATCTATGTCGACATCCAGCAATCGAGCGCCGACATGCTTTCGCTGCGCAAGTCGCTGGCACAGGGCGGGCTCGCGCCGGCGAGCGCGGTGGTCCGCCTCAAGCTCGAGGACGGCAGCGACTATGGCCAGACCGGCACGGTCGAATTCTCCGAAGTGATGGTCAACGCGAATACCGGGACGGTGACGCTGCGCGCCCGCTTCCCCAATCCCCAGGGTATATTGCTGCCGGGCATGTTCGCGCGCGCCTCGTTCGCGCAGGCGATCAACCGCCAGGCGTTCCTCGTGCCGCAAGCCGGGCTGTCGCGCGACCCGCGCGGCAACGCCACCGTCTATGTCGTGGGGCCGGGCAACCGTGCGGTGGCACGTACGGTGATCGCCGAACGCACGCTCGGCGCGAACTGGGTGGTGACGCAGGGGCTCGCCCCCGGCGACAAGGTGATCGTGCAGGGCACCGCCAATCTGCGTCCCGACGCGGAGATCCGTGCCGTTCCCGTCACAACGCCGCAGCGCATCGAGGCGCCCAAGGGCGGCCAGGACGCGCAAGGCGCCGCGGCCAGGAAGGGCGGCTGACCGCCCATGTCACGCGTCTTCATCGATCGCCCGATCTTCGCCTGGGTGATCGCGATCATCGTCATGCTGCTGGGCGCCGGCGCGATCATGTCGCTGCCGATCGCGCAATATCCCGACGTCGCGCCGCCGCAGGTCAACGTCCGCGCTTCCTATCCCGGCGCCTCGGCCGAGACGGTGCAGAATTCGGTCACCCAGGTGATCGAACAGCAGCTCACCGGGATCGACGGGCTGATCTATTTCAGCTCGTCCTCGACCTCGCGCGGGCAGGTCAATATCTCCGCCACGTTCGAGAAGGGCACCGACCCGGATATCGCGCAGGTCCAGGTCCAGAACCAGGTCCAGCAGGCGCTCTCCCGCCTTCCCCAGCAGGTCCAGCAGCAGGGGCTGCGGGTAACCAAGTCCAACCCCGACTTCCTGATGATCGTCGGCGTCTATGACGAGACCGACAAGCGCACCAACCAGGACGTGTCGGACTGGATGGCCTCGAACATGCAGGACCAGCTGGCGCGTACCCCGGGCGTGGGCGACACCAATGTGTTCGGCGCGCCTTACGCGATGCGGATCTGGCTGAACCCCGATCGGCTGGCGAGCTATGCGCTGATGCCCAGCGACGTGATCACTGCGATCACCAACCAGAATACCGAAGTCGCCGCGGGCGAGATCGGCGGCCAGCCGCAGCCGAGCACGCAGATGCTCAATGCCACGGTCACCGCCCAGTCGCGGCTGCAGACCCCGGCGCAATTCGAACAGATCATCCTCAAGACCGAGACCAGCGGCGCCAACGTGCTGCTCAGGGACGTTGCGCGCATCGAGCTGGGCGCCGAGAGCTACAATGCGGTGAGCCGCGTCAACGGCCATCCCGGCGCCGGAATCGCGATCAGCCTCGCCCCCGGCGCCGACGCGCTCGAGACCGCCGAGCTGGTCAAGGCGCGGGTGGAGGAGATCGCGCGCAGCTTCCCCGCCGGGTTCAAATTCGCCTATGCCAACGACACGACGGCGTTCATCAAGCTTTCGATCGAGGAAGTGGTGAAGACGCTGATCGAGGCGATCATCCTCGTCGTGATCGTGATGTTCGTCTTCCTGCAGAGCTGGCGCGCGACGCTGATCCCGTTCGTCGCGGTGCCGGTGGTGCTGCTCGGCACCTTCGCGGTGTTCTACGCGCTCGGCTTTTCGATCAATACGATGACCCTGTTCGGGCTGGTGCTCGCCATCGGACTGCTCGTCGACGACGCGATCGTCGTGGTCGAGAATGTCGAGCGGCTGATGTACGAGGATCCCGATCTCAGCCCGCGCGACGCGACGATCAAGTCGATGGAGCAGATCCAGACGGCGCTGGTCGGCATCGCATTGGTGCTGTCGGCGGTGTTCCTG
>JASLBO010000415.1 GCA_030146605.1 Sphingomonas sp.
GCACCGACGAGCAGCCTGCGAAGGGCGATGCCTCCAAGATCCCGAACCTCAAGCCCGCCTTCTCCAAGGACGGCACGATCACCGCCGCCAATGCCTCGTCGATCAGCGACGGCGCCGCCGCGCTGGTGATGACGCGCGCGAGCGTCGCCGAGCGGCTCGGGCTCGATCCCGTCGCGCGCGTGGTGAGCCATGCCGCCCACGCCCATGCGCCCGCGCTGTTCACCACCGCGCCGGTGTTCGCGATGCGCAAGGCGCTGGAGAAGGCGGGCTGGCAGATCGGCGATGTCGACCTGTTCGAAATCAACGAGGCCTTTGCCTGTGTCGCGATGATCGCGATGCGCGATCTCGGCATCGCGCACGAGGTGCTCAACGTCCATGGCGGCGCCTGCGCGCTCGGCCATCCGATCGGCGCGAGCGGTGCGCGAGTGCTCGCCACCCTGCTCTCGGCGCTGGAGACCCACGGCCAGAAGCGCGGCCTCGCCTCGCTGTGCATCGGCGGCGGCGAAGCCACTGCCATGGCCGTGGAGTTGCTGGTTTAGCTAATGCGCCGCGCGAGCACCTTCGCCCGCGCCCTGGTGACGTCGACCCAGCATTGGGTGACCACCACCCCCGCCATGCTTCCGCCGCGGTAGCGATCGCCCTTGGCGATGCAGCCACGGTCGCGCAGGGCCAGCCATTTGCGCTGTTCCGCGAGCAGCCGCTGCCGCGCCGCCGGCCCGAGCCGGTTGCGCAGCTTGCCGTAGAGCGCCGACATCCGCGCATCGGCCACGCGCAGTTCGTGGGCGGCGCAATGCTGCATGTCGAAGGTCGTGATGCACTCGACCGGCGCCGGATCGGCGAAGGCCGGATTGGCCATGAACGCGCCGGCGTTCTGGGCGGAAGCACTCGCGGGCACGAGTGTCGCCCCGGCCAGGGCAATCCATAAAGCGGCAAATCGGCGAGTCATTCGTTTCTCCTTCGCGGCGGCGAACGCACAGGCCGCCGAAAGGACACCTCAGTCCACCACTTCGCCCGGCTCGACGCCCCACAGGTGCGACTGCTCGATATAGCCCTTGCGGCCGCCGACGTCGAAGCGGCACCAGTTGCTCGCACATTTGCTGAGCCGCCCAACGACGCCCGGTTCGACCCGCCAGTTGATATGCGCGTCCAGCTGGGGCGCGGACCGCAATTCGGCCACGCCGCCGACGACGATCCCGGTCCGGCGCTCGTCGAGAAAGTTGCGCAGCATCCAGCCTTGCGTGCCCGAGGGGTCCTCGACCTTGCGCCACTCGCCATAGACGTCGAGCACCTTGAGCGGCAGATCGCGGCGCTGATAGCGCCAGTTCGCCGGATAGTTTCGCCCGGGCCCGGTGCGCAGATGCGCCTTGTCGACGTCGATCGACACCCAATAAGGCGGCTTGCGCTGCGCGAGCGCCGGCATTGTCAGCCCCAGCGCCACGATCCCCAGCAATATCCGTCCGCCGAGCCGCATTCGAACCCCTTTCATCGTTTCCGCTGATACTGCGGCGGCATGCCATGCTTCAACCCGTTGACTGCGCGGCCCGCGACCGCCAATCCGCCCTGAATGGCACAGACCGCGCGCCCTTCCCGCCCCCGCGTCACCGTCACGCGAACGCTGCCCGAGGCGATCGAGAAGCGCATGACCGAGCTGTTCGACGCCGTGCTCAATCCCGACGACCGTGCGTTCGATCGCGATCGGCTCGCCGCGGCGATGGCCGATGCCGATGTGTTCGTCCCCACCGTGACCGACCGGATCGACGCCGCGCTGATCGCCGCCGCCCCCGATCGCCTGCGCCTGATCGCCAATTACGGCGCCGGATTCGGCCATATCGATCTCAAGGCGACGCGCGATCGCGGGATCACCGTCACCAACACGCCGGGGGTGCTGACCGAGGACACCGCCGACATGACGATGGCGCTGATCCTCGCCGCGCCGCGCCGGCTGATCGAGGGCGACAAACTGGTCCGCGCCGGCGCATGGACCGGCTGGCGCCCCACCGGCATGCGCGGCCATCGCATCGGCGGAAAGAAGCTCGGCATTCTCGGCATGGGCCGGATCGGCCAGGCCGTGGCGCAGCGCGCGCGGGCATTCGGGCTGCAGATTCACTATCACAGTCGCCATCGCATTCCCGAAGTCGCCGAGGCGCAGCTCGGCGCGACCTTCCACGCGGATCTCGACGCGATGCTCGCGGCAGTCGATATCCTGACCATCCACACCCCGCACACCGACAGCACCGCGGGACTGATCGACGCGCGCCGGCTCGACCTGCTCGGCCCCGACGGCTGGCTGATCAACACCGCGCGCGGCGAGATCGTCGACCCCGAGGCATTGGTCACGGCGCTGACCGGAGGAAGGATCGCCGGCGCCGGGCTCGACGTCTATGTCGGCGAACCGGCGGTCGATGCGCGGCTGATCGCGCTCGACAATGTCGTGCTGCTCCCGCACCTCGGCTCGGCGACCTTCGAGGGCCGTGAAGCGATGGGGCTCAAGGTGATCGCCAATATCCGTTCGTGGGTCGATGGCCACCGCCCGCCCGATCAGGTGCTCGAGGGCTGGTTCTAGGCCGCGCCACATCCGGAACCCGCCGCTTTCCGACCGGTTTTCCCGCCACAAAGGGAGAATCGCGATGAAAAAATACGCTTATGCCTGGATAACCCTCGGCTTCTTCCTCGTGTCGCTGATCCTGCATTGGGTATTCGGCTGGAGCAGCTATGTCGACGAAGCGCGCGAGCACGGGCAGGTCGCGGAGACCTCCGCCTACGTCAACCAGATGCTGCGCGAAACCTTCGAGAACTGGCAGTCCGAGTTCCTCCAGTTGCTCTGGCAGGTCGTCGGTCTTGCCTATTTCCTCTATGTCGGCTCGCCTTCGTCGAAGGAGAATGACGACCGGCTCGAGGCCAAGATCGATTCGCTGCTCCGCCTCCACGCCGGCACCGATCGCGGGCAGGAAATCATCGATGAACTCGACGACCGCTATCTCCGCGCCCACGGCCACGCCAAGCCCCACGCGCACGGGATGGATCCGGTGGTCGGCGGCGGCAAGGAGTGACTTGATCCTCCCCGCTCCGCGAGGGAGGATCAAAGGAAGCTCAATCCCCGGTCAGAATCCGGTCGACCAGCTGCTTCACCGTCGGCACGAACCCGTTCGAGTAGAACGGATCGCGCTTGAACTGATAGGCGCCATGCCCGGCGAACATCAGATTCTGCTCCACCGGGCCGCCATGCGCGATGTCCTGCAGCGTCTTCTGGATGCAGAAGCTGCGCGGATCGGCGAGCCGGCCGGTCGAATTGGTCTCGGAATCGGCCCAGGCCGAGAATTGGCACTGGCTGAGGCAGCCCATGCAATCGGCCTGATCCTTGCGGATGATCGCTTTCTCTTCCTCGCCGACGAAGACGAGCGTGTTGTCGGGGGTCTTGAGCGCTGACGTGAAGCCGAGCCCATACCATTCGCGCGCGCGCAGCAGATCGTTGCGCGTCACCCAGAAATTCTTGCCCTTCACGCCCACGTCGAGTTGGAACGTGTGATCGCCGGCATGCTCCGTCGAATAAGCGATCTGCCGCTCCGAACGCGCCTCGAGGCTGCGCAGGAAGGGATTGCGCACCGCCGACGAATAGAAGCCGGTCGGCGAGAAGCGGTGGAGCAGGATGTCCCCCTCCTCCAGCTGCATCAGCTCGTTCTTCCACCCCTCAGGGATCGGGCTTTCCTTGGTGAGCAACGGCCGCGTGCCGAACTGGAACGCGATCTTGCCGAGCTCGGGATTGTCGATCCAGTCGCTCCAGTCGCGCAGATACCAGACGCCGCCGGCCATCACGATCGGCACGTCGTCCGAAATCCCGCCCTCGCGCATTGTCGCGCGCAGGTCGCGGACGCGCGGATAAGGGTCCTGCGGGACCAGCGGGTCCTCGGCATTGGACAGGCCGTTGTGCCCGCCCGCCAGCCACGGATCCTCATAGACCACCGCCGCCAGCCACTCGCTCGCCTTCGAATAGGCCCGCTTCCACAATGCGCGGAAGGCGCGGCCCGAGCTGACGATCGGCAGATAGCTCACGCCGTAGGACGCAGTGATCTCGCTGAGCTTGTAGGGCATGCCCGCGCCGCAGGTAACGCCGGCGACCATCCCGCGCGTGCGATCGAGCACGCCGTGCAGGATCCGCTGCGCGCCGCCCATTTCCCACAAAACGTTGATGTTGACCGCGCCTTTGCCCCCGGCGATCTCGAACGCCTTCTTGACCTGGGTGACGGCGCCTTCGATCGCGTAATGGACCAGTTCCTCATGGCGCTCGCGCCGGGTGAGCGCGCTGTAGATTTGCGGGATGATCTTGCCCTCGGCGTCATAGCTGTCGGCATTGACCGCGCTGACCGTGCCGATTCCGCCCGCCGCCGCCCAGGCGCCGGCGCTGGCATGGTTCGTCGCCGCGACACCCTTGCCACCCTCGACCAGCGGCCAGACTTCGCGGCCGTTATAGTTGATAGGTGTCAGACCCTTGAACAAATCGACCTCCGGTTAGACGGTTAGAAAATTTCGCGGGACGCTAGACGCAACCGGCATCGGACGCGAGCGGCAATCATCACCCTAACACACCTGGCCGGCCCATCGCCTCGCCATAGAGCCGCGCATAGGACTCCACCATCTGCGCCTCGTCGAACAACGCACGGGCGCGCTCGCGGTTCTGCTGGCCTATATAACGCATCGAATCAGGGTTGCGGGCCAGCGTGTCGATCCGGTCGCGCAGGTCGACCTCGTGGTGGCGGGGGGCGAGAAACGGCTCGTTTTCGGGCGAAACCATCGTCGGAATGTCGCCCACCCGGGTCGACACCACCGGCAATCCCGCCGCCATCGCCTCGATCACCGAGAGCGGCGCCTGCTCGCTCTTCGACGACATCGCATAGATGTCGAAAAGTCCCATATAGCGATGCGGCTCGGGCAGGAATCCGGGCAGGATCACCTGGTCCTCGATCGCCATCGTCTCGGCCTGATCGAGGATGTTCTGCCGTTCGGGCCCTTCGCCGAGGATCACCAGCTTGAAGCGCGCATTGACGCCGGCGACGGCGCGGATGAGCATCGGCAGATCCTTGACCGGCCTGAGGCCCGCGACGCAGCCGATGAACACCTCGCCCTCGCGGCGGTTCTGCAGCTGCGGGATCAGCCTCGCGTCGGGCTTGTTCGCATAGAGCGCGGTCGGCACGCCGTTGGCGATGCGGTGGACGCGCTCGGCCGGCTGGCGCCAATGCCTCAGCGCCACGCGCTCGAGGATCTGGCTGGGCACGATCAGCGCGTTGGCCGCCGGCAGCGCCATCCGGCGATACATGTTGCGCACGGGATTGAGCCGCTCGGCCTCGTCCTGGTTGAAGCCGTCCTCATGATGGACGATCGGCGGCAGCCCCTTGCCGAACACCCGCGCCGCCATCACGCCGTCGATCGCGCCCCAATTATAGGTGAGCACCAGATCGAAGCGGCGCATGAACCGCGCGATCTCCTCATAGCGCTTGACCGAGGGCCGGCCGGAGAGCGGCGGCGGGTTTTGCGCGATCTCGTACTTGATCCCCTTCGCGATCGCATCGCGCGCGCCGAGCTGGTCGGGCATCGCCGAGACGATCGTGTGCCGCGCCTTGTCCCCGAACGCGTTCATAAGCCGCACGGCGCGCGCTTCCTTGCCGCCATGGTTGAAGGTCGAATGGAGGTGGAGGATGTGGATCGGCATGTCGGGGGCGGTGCTTAGCCTTGTCGTCATCCGGGCGAAAGCCGGGATCTCAGGATATGGAGCGCGCAGCGTGCCGCACGAGATCCCGGCTTTCGCCGGGATGACAGTCAGATCTTCGCCAGCAGCCGCTCGATCGCCGCCACAGCCTCCGGCTCCTCCAGCGTCGGCGCATGCCCTATGCCCGGCACCGTCACCAATTCGCCCTTCGGCAACCGCGCCAGCATCTTCTCCGCCGTCCCCACGCTCAATATGTCCGATCGCTCGCCGCGCACGATCAGCACCGGCTTGCCCTGCATCGCATCGATCGTCGGCCACATGTCGGGCACGGCTTCGTTGCCCGGCACGCGGAACGGCTCGGCGATCCGCATGTCGTAATCGAGCACGATCCGCCCCGAGCTGTTCACCCGGTACAGCCGTTTGGCCATGCACAGCCAATCCTCGATCCCGAAGCCCGGATAGACATCGGCGTTGCTCTCGGCGACGGCGCGCGCGGCGTGCATCCAGGTCGGGTGCCACACCGCCTTGCCGACATAGGTGCGGATCCGCGCCAGCCCGCCGGGCTCGAGCTCGGGGCCGACATCGTTGAGCACCGCGCCCGCCAGCTTCGCCCCGTCGGTCGCCGCGAGCAGCATCGTGACGATGCCGCCCAGCGAGGTGCCGACCGCGACGAACCGCTCGATCGCCAGTTCGGCGAGCAAAGCCTCGACGTCCTGCAGATAGGTGAGCGGGACATAGGACATCGGGTCCTTGGCATAGGCGCTGTCGCCGCGCCCGCGGAATTCGGCGAGCAACACCCGGTGCGCGGGCGCCAGCCGCGTCGCCAGGCCCTCATAATCGCGGGCGTTGCGCGTCAGCCCGGGGAAACAGATCACCGGCGGCTTGTCTTCGGCGCCCGCATAATCGCGGTAATGCAGCCTGAGGCCGTCTTTCGACCACCAATAGCCATCGCTGTAGTTGCGCCGCTCACCCATCGCTCCCCATATCGCCGGATGGCTTTCACTCCGCAACAGGCGATCCTCGAACTCGGCGACGCCTTCTACGATCCGGTCTCCGCCGCGCACTTCCCCCAGACGATCCTGCGTTTCCGCAACGATCGCGCGGCCGCGGAAGTCGGGCTGGACGGGCTCAGCGAAGCGCAATGGATCGCGCATTTCGGGCGATTCGAGCCGCTGCCCGGCGCGCTCCAGCAGCCGCTGGCGCTGCGCTATCACGGCCACCAGTTCCGCGTGTACAATCCCGAGATCGGCGACGGCCGCGGCTTCCTGTTCGCGCAGATGACCGACCGGCACGGCCGGCTGATGGACCTCGGCACCAAGGGCTCCGGCCAGACTCCGTACAGCCGCTTCGGCGACGGCCGGCTCACGCTCAAGGGCGGCGTGCGCGAGATCCTCGCCACCGAGATGCTCGAAGCATTGGGCGTCGAGACCTCGCGCACCTTCTCGCTGATCGAGACCGGCGAGGAGCTCCAGCGCGGCGACGAGCCTTCGCCCACCCGCTCGGCGGTGCTCGTCCGGCTCAACCACGGCCATATTCGTATCGGCACCTTCCAGCGGCTCGCGCATTCGCAGGACCGCGAGAATATCGCCAGGCTGACCGGCTATGTGCTCCGCCATTATTACGGCGAGGAGCCCGGCGACGACGCACCGCAGATCCTGCTCCGCCATGTCGCCGCGCGCACGGCGCGCATGGCCGGCCGGTTCATGGCCGCGGGCTTCGTCCACGGCGTGCTCAACAGCGACAACATCAACGTCACCGGCGAGAGCTTCGACTATGGCCCGTGGCGCTTCGCGCCGAGCTGGTCGCCCGGCTTCACCGCCGCCTATTTCGACCAGAACGGACTCTATGCCTTCGGCCGCCAGCCCGAGGCGATCTATTGGGATCTGCTGCAGCTCGCCAGCTCGCTGCGCCTGATCGCCGAGGAAGCGCCGCTGATCGAAGCGATGGACACCTTCCCCGAAATCTTCCAGCGCGAGGTTGCCGAAGCGATCCTCTGGCGGCTGGGAATAGTGCCGCGCGGCCCTGAGCATGACGCGCCGCTGGTCGGCGCGATCGAACGCGCGCTGGTCGAGACCGGGACCCCAATCGACCTGTTCTTCTTCGACGGCTTCGGCGGCGCGCTGCCCGACAGCTATGGCGAAGAATTCGCCGATCTCCGCGCGCAACTGGCATCGTACCAGCCGCGCAAGCCGCGCGACCATTCCTATTGGTCCGGCGAGGCACCCTGTTCGATGCTGATCGGCGAAGTCGAGGAGATCTGGGCCCGGATCGAGCAAGGCGACGACTGGGCACCGCTCAACGCGAAGGTCGCCGCAATCCGCCAGATGGGCGAGGCGCTCAAGTAAACGCCTCCCCCGCTCGGCGCGGGAGGATTAAACCCACAACCGCTCCGGAGGGGTTGGCAACCCTTCCCCGTTTCGGGCAAGAGCTAGCCATCATTCCGGGGATCTGAACACACCATAATGCCGGGAACGGAAATCATCTCGACCGAGCCGGCAACGGGCGCCGTGCTGTGGCGCCAGAAGATCGGCGATGTCGACGCCGAGGTCGCGCATGCGCGGCGCAGCTGGGCCGAATGGGCCGCGCGGCCGCTGACCTACCGCATCGAGGCGCTGCGCCGCTTCGCCAATGTCGTCCGGCAAAAGGCCGACGCCTTCACCGATCTGCTCGCCCGCGAGACCGGCAAGCCTTTGTGGGAAGCGCGTACCGAAGTCGAAACGGTGATCGGCAAGGTCGACATCTCGATCACCGCCTATTCGGAGCGCACCGGCCAGCGCCGGATCGAGGCGCCGATGAACACCCGGCTCGCGCTGCGCCACAAGCCGCACGGCGTGCTCGCGGTGCTCGGGCCGTACAATTTCCCCGCGCACCTGCCCAACGGCCACATCGTCCCCGCCTTGCTCGCGGGCAATGCCGTGGTGTTCAAACCGTCCGAGAAGACCCCCGCGAGCGGCGCGTTCCTGGTGGACTGCTTCCACGCCGCGGGGATTCCCGAAGGCTGTATCCGTCTGCTGATCGGCGGCCCCGAGGAAGGCAAGGCGCTCGCCGGCCACCCGGATATCGACGGCCTCCTGTTCACCGGCTCGGCGAACACGGGGATCGCGCTCAACCGCCAGTTCGCCACCCGCCCCGAGAAGATCCTCGCGCTCGAAATGGGCGGCAACAATCCGATCGTGGTGTGGGACACGCCCGATCTCTATTCGGCCGCGGTGCTCGTCATCCAGTCGGCCTTCACCACCGCGGGCCAGCGCTGCACCGCCGCGCGCCGGCTGATCGTCGACGAGAAATTGTTCGATCCGCTGATGGTCGAGGTCAACAAGCTGATCGGCCGGCTGATCATCGGCGAGCCCCACGACGATCCCGCCCCCTTCATGGGCCCGGTGATCGACAATGACAGCGCCGACATGCTCACCGAGAGCTTCCTGGCGCTCTCGACGATGGGCGGCCGCCCCTTGCGCCACATGGAGCGTCCGATCGAGGGCCGCCCCTTCATCACGCCGGGGCTGATCGACATGACCCAGGCCAATGACAAGCCCGATGTCGAATTGTTCGGCCCGGTGCTCCAGATCTACCGCAAGGCGACCTTCGAAGAGGCGATCATCGAGGCCAACGACACGCGCTATGGGCTGTCGGCCTCGCTGGTCAGCCAGAATCCGCGGCTCTATGATCAGTTCTGGGCCAATATCCGCGCGGGAATCGTCAACTGGAACCGCCCGACCAACGGCGCCTCGTCGGCGGCGCCGTTCGGCGGCGTCGGCTGGTCGGGCAACCATCGCCCCAGCGCCTATTACGCGGCGGACTATTGCGCCTATCCGGTGGTTTCTTCGGAGTCCGAACAGGCCCGCGCCGCGATCGGGCTGGGACTGAGGGACGCCTGAACCTGATCCTCCCCCGGGAACCGGGGGAGGTGGCAGCGAAGCTGACGGAGGGGGCCTGACCGCGAGCGACGCCTTTGGGGAGACACCCCCTCCGTCGCCTTCGGCGCCACCTCCCCCGCTCCGCGAGGGAGGATTCATGGGCTGACACCCCGCCCGGCGATCGGGCTGGGATCAAGGGACACCTGACCTTCAGTCGTCACCCCGGCGAAAGCCGGGGCCTCAGGCGAAGGCGCAGGACAGGAGCCGCATGAGATCCCGGCTTTCGCCGGGATGGCGGAGGGAGGGTAGACACCCCGCCCCGTCCCTCGCTATCGCCCGCCGCATGCCCGTCACCGCCACCATCATGAATTCCACCACCGGCCAGCCGATCCAGAAGCTGACCTTCGGCCGCATGCCCAAGCCCTGGGCCTCGTTCACGCTCGAGAGCGGCGAGCTCGTCACCGCTGACCGCGTCGATGTCGGCAAGCCCGCCCCGGGCAAGGTCGTCGTGCCGGTATCGGTCTGGGTCACGCCGAAGAAATAGGGCCGCGGGCAATATTTCGTTACGATCGCCCCGAGCGGGCGCATTGAATCCTTAACCCCGCCCTCCTAGATTGGTCTTGCGGGACCGGGCCCCTCTGGCGGCGGCTTCATCTGAAGCGCCGTGATGTCGGACCGCATCGAGCTAGCTCGGTGCAGGTTTGGCGGCTGTCCGCCACCACCCCACCGGCCAGATCGATCGATGCAACATCGATGGGAGTGGCATGTGACCAATGTAATTCAACGGCTTATCACCGCGCACCGCGTTCTGAACCGCGAGATCCGCGCCGAGCTGACGCGCCGTCTTCCGGATGCCGCCCGCCTGGCGCAGCTCAAGAAGCAGCGCCTCGCGGTCAAGGACCGGCTTTTCCGTTTAATCCCCGACGCCGCCGAGATGCGCCGCGTCGCCAGCACCGCCTGAGGAGTTCGCCCAAGTGGACAATCTTTCCGCCTTCAATCGCAGCGCCGCCGCTTCGGCGCAGGTCCGCTACGACGAGGGCCTGCGCCGGCACATGCTCGGCATCTATCGCAACATGGGGATCGGCCTCGCCATCACCGGCCTGGTCGCGCTCGGGGTTGCCAACACCCCCGCGCTCGTCGCCCTGATCTTCGGCACCCCGCTGAAGTGGGTGGCGATGCTGGCCCCGCTCGCCTTCGTCTTCTTCTTCACGTTCCGTATCGAGAAGATGACCACCGCCGGCGCACGCACTGCCTTCTTCGCCTTCGCGGCGGTGATGGGCGTGTCGATGGCGAGCATCTTCCTAGTCTTCACCGGCACCAGCATCGCGATGGCGTTCTTCACGGCGTCGGCGATGTTCGCGGGCCTCAGCCTGTGGGGCTACACCACCAATCGTGACCTGACCGGCATGGGCACCTTCCTGATGGTCGGCCTGATCGCCGTGATCGGCGCGAGCCTCGTCAACCTGTTCCTCGGCTCGAGCCTGCTCCAGATGGCGCTCTCGGTCGTCGGCGTGATCGTCTTCGCCGGCCTGACCGCGTGGGACACGCAGCGGCTCAAGAGCGAATATCTCGTTTATGCCGGCAGCCAGGCAGTCGAGAAGCTCGCGATCATGGGCGCGCTGTCGCTGTATCTCAACCTGATCAACATGTTCCAGCTGCTGCTGGGGCTGATGGGCGAACGGGAGTAATCAAGCATGAGCGGTAATTTCACTTGCCCCGTCGACGGCACCAAATTGGTGCCGATGGAGCGCTCGGGCATCGAGATCGATCATTGCCCCAGCTGCCGCGGCGTCTGGCTCGATCGCGGCGAGCTCGACAAGATCATCGAGCGCAGTGCGGTCTCGGTAGGGCAGGAGCTCCCCCAGCAATCGCGGCCTGCCCCGCAGGCGGCGCCGTGGCCCGAGCAGCGCCCGCATTATGACGATCGCCAGCGCCAGCATGGCGGGCATTACCCGCACAAGAAGCGCAAGTCCTTCCTGGAAGAGCTGTTCGACTAAGTCCCCCTTTCCCCGAACAGCTTGAACCTCGCCCGTCGCCGATCACTCGGCGGCGGGCGTTTCTTTGCGTGGTCTTCGCACCAATTCCCGTTCGGCCTGAGCCTGTCGAAGGCCCGCTTCCCACGAGCGGCGCGCTTGCTGAGAAAAGCCCTTCGACAAGCTCAGGGCGAACGGAAGAGGTGATTTCAGCCCGCCCCACTTTGCCCTAGACCGTGCGGACCGGATCGAGGGGAAAACATCATGTTGACGCGCAGAACCATGCTAGGCAGCGGTGCGGCGCTGGTTACCGTTGGGCACTTCCCGGCGCCCGCCGCCCCCCCTCCGGCATTCGTCCGGCGCGAGGGCACCCGGCTGATGCTCGACGGCAAACCCTATCGCTTCGCGGGCGCGAACCTCTGGTACGGGGCATGGCTCGGCGCCGCGGCAAAATTCGGCAACCGCGAGCGGCTGGCACGTGAGCTCGACACGCTCGCCGCG
Organism: Sphingomonas sp.; assembly: GCA_030146605.1. Taxonomy (GTDB): domain Bacteria; phylum Pseudomonadota; class Alphaproteobacteria; order Sphingomonadales; family Sphingomonadaceae; genus Sphingomonas. The sequence goes on from JASLBO010000415.1 coordinate 12,033, forward strand.
ACCGGCGTCACCAATCTGCGCCTGCTCGCCTCGGGCGAGAATTCCCCGCTCAGGAATTCGGTCAAACCCGCCTTCCGCGACCGCAGCAATGTCTGGAACCCCGCTCTGCTCGACGGACTCGATTACTGCCTCGCCGAAATAGCGAAGCGCAACATGAAGGCGGTGCTCTACCTCACCAATTTCTGGGAATGGTCGGGCGGCATGATGACGTACTTAAGCTACGTCAACGGCGGCAAGTTCATCGACGCCAACGACCCCGCCCATCCCTGGCCCGAATTCGCCGACGCCACCTCCCAATT
>JASLBO010000425.1 GCA_030146605.1 Sphingomonas sp.
GGACAATCCGCCTAGAGCCGAAGAGCGTGATTTCCGCGTCGGTCGTAAACCACCGCGAAGGCCGGCGACACATTCGCATCGTGCCGGGAGCGCTCATCTATGGGCGCCGGCTCGACCCGTCAACCCACCGAATCAAAAAAGTGCCGAAAAATGTCGCGGCATTCGCCTCGGCCGGGGAGCGACACCGCATTCCGGGCGTTGTGGAGGGCGCTCCGCCTCGCTTTCGGGAATCATCAGGCGGATCGGGACGCGAGTGGCGAACCGCGCGGACGGAGCTGCGCCACGAGCCCGGATGTTCATGGAAGCCGCCGCGCCACGGGATGCCGAATGCAACCAAGGCTCGTCTTGCGGAGGAGCCGACGGGAGGACGGTCCTGATCGGTCCGGCCGACAAGGCGCAAACGGATCGGCACCCGGCGTTCGCCGCCCCGGAGCAGGCTCTTGCAGCCGACCCCCGGTACCGCCGTACTTCAATTGGCTTTCAATCCTCCGCGTCGCGCTGTGCCTCCAGTTCGGCCAGTCTCACCGGATCGTCGGCTGCCAGCGCTTCTTCGAGATAGAAGTCATGCGCGATGTTGCGCACCAGACGCTGCGCATCGCCGCTATATTCCGGAGCAATCACCGCAAAGGCATCGATCAACTCACGAAGAAAATCCTTGTCCAACTCCTGAAGATCGCCAGCCAGAGCTTCCATCATCTTGACGGCCACCTCGGGGTCCAAGATATCATCTTCCGTTAAATCAAGAAACAAGGAGAAGTTAGCAATTAATCTAGCTATTTGCAAAACGATCATGGCTTGACTACCTTGACGTTGATATTGGTGACGTTCATCTTGAGAATCTTGATAGCGGCATCTCGCGCGACTTGAGTAGGAACCTCCCATGTTCCTATGAGACGATGCTGCGCCAACACCTCCGACTGCCGCAATATTTGCCCTATCGCGCGCGGCTTTCCTGATACGGACCATTTTCGGTCGATCAGGAAATCGCCCCGCACGCCATCGAACTTCACTGGTCGTTTCGAGCCGTCCGGCATGGTGCGCATCAACGTCGGCGCTTGTCCCGACCGCGCGCCGGCCGCAGAGTCCTTATATTTTTTCCAGGGTTCATCAGAGTTGAGATTTTCCTTCACCCAGCCGACCTGCGGCGCATCATAGGTCGGGCGGGGCCTTGCCGCGCGGAGGCGGCGCGCCGCGGAAACCTTGGAGAGCGCCGCCCCTGGCGCTGCTGCCAGCGCGGCATTGCCCAGGACCGATCCGGTGGCACGGCCCAACTCGCGCGGCGAGGCTTTTGCGACCGCTTCAGCGGCGCGCGCAACCTGGACACGAGCCGGCGTGTCCTCGGCGGCGACGGCAGAATCAATCATGCCTGCGATACCGCGACCGAGGTTGCGAACGGTCGTGGCCGGGTTCGTCGTCAGCGCGGAATACACCCCGCCGACCGCCTCCTCCGCGACATTGTACAACCCCTCGCCGACACCGCCGGCAAATTCGGCGACCGGGCCGGGCCGACCGCCGGGTCGTGACTGCGAAGCAGCCTGTGTCCGCCCCTCGCTCGCACCGCGACGTCCCGCCCCATCGCCGTGTTTCGCCGGCGGTTGGGTGCGCTGCGCTTCCGCCTTCGGCCTGGTTGTGATGGGCGGATTTCGAGGGTCGTTGCGACCGGCGGGCCTGGTCGATGCGGCGCCGCCCGCACCATAAAAATGGCCCGCCCCTGAAAAGGTGAACCGACCGTTTGCCGGGTCGTGCCAGGGATTGAATTTGCGTTCGAGCCCGTCAGGATCTCGAACCGGGGGCCATTGCCCCGTACGCAGCCAGACGGAAAAATCGCGTCGGCGTTGCGCTTGCGAAATATGCATGGATCGCCTCCCGCATCGTTGCGGTGAGAACATTTGAGGAACATTTTCCTACATGTCAAGCGTTGCTGGAGGCAGCCGTCTCTGGCCGGATGCAATTCCGTAGACCGGCACATGCCGGCTCGAAAACCCCGTCGACCGTACCGAGGTGGCTCTCCTGCTCGCGCTTTTGATCGGGTCGCGGCGACTATCCCCGTCTCGAGGGTAGCGCAGCCGCCTGAGGCGTGCGCGGCACGCGCAGTTCAGAAGCCGAGCCGCACCCCGAGGCCGACTTCCTGCCCTGTGCTGTCGGCGCCGAATTCGCTTCCGGCATGCACGAGGAGCTCGGCGGCCTTTGACACGCGCACCGAGACGCCTACGGCGACCGTGGCGAGGGTGCGGCTTCTTGCCGCGCCGTCGGCGACCATGAACCCGCTTGGCGTGTCGGTGAAACCGGCCGTTGCGGTCACCGCCAGGCCGGACAGCTGGCTGCGGACGCCCGCCGAGAGCCATGGCTGCACGGAGCCGCCCGGTTTGCCGGCCAGTTTCAGGGCGGCGCTGAGGAAGGTGGTGTTCAACTGCGCGCCATCGGCCGAGAGCCCGAACGGCGTATCCGCCGTCGTCTCACGCACGGCGGCACGATGCGCGGCGATCCGCGTGGCGCCCAGCTCGGGGCTGAGCGTCCAATCGGACGACAGATCGAAATCATAGCTTACGCGCAGGTCGTAGACCCAGCTGCCCAGATCATAGCGGCCGTGCGTCTTGCCGCCGCCCGGAAGCGCGCGGTCGGTATCGGCATTGGTCCCGTCATGCGCGACCAGCGCGGTCACCGCCAACCGGTCGAGCCGCAGCTTGCCGGTGACGCCCGCGATGACGCCGTCCGCCTTGGTAACCACACCCAGCTCCCGGATGCGCTGCGAAGCGCTTCCCCACCCGATGAACGCGCCGAGCGACGCGTTTTCGGAACCATAGCCGATGCCGCCGACAATGCCGCGCGCCGAAACATCCGCGCCGGCGGTACCGCTGTCGCCCCGTCCGGGCAGGGTCCGCCATGCGCCGAACACCTGTCCGAAAGTAAAGGGCGCGGCTTCGCTTTGGCCGTCGGCCGTCGCGAAGCTCCTGCTCGCCGACACCAGCGCCAGGCCCTTCTCGACGCCAATCTGGGTCGCCGACGCATATGGCTCGGGCGAGAGCTGGCGGATCGCCATCGCGTTCGCATAGCCTCGGTCATCGAGCAGGGCCGGCACAGCCGCCCGTATGGCCGCGGGCACCGATGCCCCGGCCAGTAGGCCGTTCAGATAATCGGTGACGCGCACTACCTGCGCATTGGCACCCTGCTGCAGCATGAATTGCCCGCGCAGTTCGACGCTTTGCGCGGTCTGGACGATCAGCCCGAGAACGGTGGTCGCCTTGTCGATCGACGTGAAGCGGCCGGAGATGCCGTCGCTGGCGGTAATGAGGTTGTAGGTCACGCCCGGCGTGAGCGGACGCGAACCGGTCAGCACTAGCGTCGCGCCATCGGCGATGACGATCTTGCCGTTGGCGATCAGGGCATCGCTGATCGTCGGAGTCATTTCGAACAGGGTGGTGGACCCGCTTGCCAGCGACAGGTTGCCGTCGATGGTCATCGTGCCGGGCGACGCGCCTGGGCTCAGAATGCCCTGAACGTTCACCTCGCCGTTCACCGTTCCGGCGCTGCCGAAGGTCGCCCCCTTCGCCACATCGAAGCGCGTTGCCGTCATCGTGGAGCCGGCCCCGCCGACCACCCGGCCGCCGAGGATGGCGAACACGCCCCGGCTGGTGATCGTGTTGTTCTCGGCCACGCGGAAGACGCCGTTCGACACGGTGAGCGAGTCGTAGACGGTCGGGTCGGTATATTCGATCGTGCCGCTGCCGATCTGCCGCAGATCCTGAAAGTTCCGATAGTTCAGCGCCGCGAAGTTGCCGCTGTCGGCAAGATCGACGATCAGCGTGTTGAGGCCAAGGCCGCCGTCGACCGTCCCGATCAGAACGGCACTGCTCGACTGGGTATAATGGTCATTGCCGTCGCCGAAACGGACGTCGCCGTCGATCTTGCCGTAATTCTCAACGCGATTGTTACCCTTCCC
>JASLBO010000593.1 GCA_030146605.1 Sphingomonas sp.
TGGATCTGATCCGCGGCCGCAGCGAGCAGGGAACGAGCCCATGAACGCGCCAGCCACCGTCGTTCAACAGGCTCCCTCGCGTCCAGCCGCCCCGGGCTGGGCAGCGCAGGCAATCCGCTTCACGCTGGTCGAAACGGCGACCTACCTCCGGGACAAGACCGCGATCTTCTGGACATTCCTTTATCCCGTCGTGCTGCTTGTCCTCATGATGCTGCTCTTCGGAGGGAGCGGGGGCGGCGGCGACTTCTCCATGGCCGTGGATGTCGAAGGGCGCGGGCGGGGCGCCGATCGCCTCGTTGCGCAGCTCGATCGCAATTTCGCGGTGCTCGATGGTGTCAAAATCGACGTGCGCCGCGTAGCACAAGAACAGGAAACGCCTCCTGGCCGGGTGCGCCTGGTCGTGCCAGCCTCGTTGGAGGCCGGGGCCGACCCGGTCCGGGTTCGCCTGCTAGGGACTCCTGACGCGAGCAGCGGCAGCATGCTTTCGCTGGTGGCGCAGTCGGCGGCCGAGGTTAATGCTGAGCTGGCGGAGGCACCTCGCCGCGTGCAACTCCAATATGAGATCAGCCCGTCCGACAAGGCTCCGATATCGTCCAGCCTGTATTATGTCGTGGGTCTGGCCGTCTTGACCATCGTCTCGACTGCACTATTTGGCTTCAGCGGACCGCTCATCGACCTCCGCGCTCGAGGTGGGTTGAAGCTGTTTCAGTTCATGCCCGTCCATCGATCGGCCTTCCTGACCGGCTTTGCGCTTTGCCGGATTCTGATCCTGTTCGTGTTCGTCACCCTGTTTATCTTCGTCGGCCTTGCCCTGTTCGGCGGGCTAGAATCAGTGACCGCGGACGGCTGGGCCGTGCTGCTGACTCTAAACCTGCTGGGAACGGTGAGCTTCCTGGGAGCAGGCTTGGCGATCGCCGGGCTCGTCACCAGCAATTCGCTCGGATCAGCGATCATTAACCTGATCAATCTTCCAATCATTTTCCTCTCCGATCTGTTCATTCCGCTGAGCTCGATGCCGGAGCCCGTTGCGGCGGTCTCGCGGCTGACTCCAGTGTATATGATCGCGGATGCGATGCGCGGCGCCGCTGCCGGAACACGAAGTCTGGCCGACTGCGGCCCGGTGATCCTCTCCCTGGCGATCCTGTTCGCATTTTCGGCAGCGATCGTCGTGTCCACCTTCCGCTGGAGGCTCAAGCGATGAGACTGATGATCAGTGCATTGGGTATGCTTCTCGTTGCCGCGGCGGCCGCACCTTCCGGGGCAGCCGTCGTGGTGACGATTCAGGGCGTCGAAACTGCGACTGGCGCAGTTTATGTGAGCCTTTGCCGTCAAGCGGAGTTCATGACTCCTAAATGCTATCGGGCAACGGGACGTAAAGTCACTAAAGCTGGCAACTATGTAATCTCGTTCGAGTCAGTCGAGTCCGGTACCTATGCGGTGCTCGCGTGGCATGATGTCAATGGTAACAAGAAACTCGATCGAAACAGCTATGGCGCTCCGACCGAGCCTACCGGCGTGAGTGGTGCGGGCACGCAGGCCGGCCAGCTCCCCCAGTTCGCGCGCAGCTCATTCATGGTGACAAACAGTAGAGTTAACTTGTCAATCGGGTTGCGCTGAGATGGGGAACGATCCTCAATCAGGTAGGCTTTCGTCGATCTTGCGCGCACCTCGCGCCCGCGAACCCATTATTGTCGAAGGCGACGGAGCACGGATCACCGTCGATCTCGGCGACAAATTGTTCACTCAGCCCGATAGAGGCTATGGTGAATATGTCGCGCGCCGAGCGACCCGCGAATTTCACGCCGATCTTCTGCACAGTGATAAGGTCGCTCGCACCTCGGTGCGGGGATCTGTGCGCAAGATCATGTCGAGCCAGCTAACCGAGCAGCCCGAGCGCTTTGACGACAAAGAATTGGTGATTGACGGTCAGCAGGTGATGCAGGCCTGGGAGCATCCCTACATGGCCAGGTTGGCAGACATCGCCAGCGCTGGTGGCGGGGATGTACTAGAGATTGGCTTCGGGATGGGTATCTCGGCCTCCGCGATCCAAGCGAAAGGAGTACAATCACATACTATTATCGAATGCCATCCCGATGTCCGGGCGCGCTTCGGTCCTTGGCGTGACCAATATCCTGATCAGAGCATTACGCTCGTCGAGGGACGATGGGAGGAGCACCTCAATGGTCTGGGCCGATTCGACGCAATTCTCTTCGATGCATACCCCTTGAATGAGCGTGAGTGGACTGAGCATTACGTCAACGATGTGACATATGCCCACCATTTCTTCCAGGCAGCCGCCGAGCATCTGGGGAAGGATGGCGTCTTCACCTACTATTCTAACGAGGTGGACAGCATGGGCCGTGCCCATCAGCGAGCATTGTTCGAATGGTTCGAGGAGATTACCATGTCGGTGGTGAGCGGCCTCGAGCCTCCCGACGATTGCCACTATTGGCAAACCAGCAGCTTCTTGGTGATCAGCGCGCGGGGCAGCAAATGTGATGGCTGAGATCATGATCACCTAACCATCTGCGTTCTCCGAATGGCAGTCAAAAAGAGCGTAGCCAGCGGTTCGGTTTTGCTCGCAGCATGCCTTTGGACCGGAAGGAACGAAATCTATCTGGCTTCAATTTGAATGCAGCCGCAAGAGACGCGCAGATTGCCCTCTTCGTCATTCTTTACGGGCCGATGCTGGCTCTGGTCCGACCCGACGGAAAACTTTGAGGCGTGCCGTCCGACACACCCTGTGGCTCGGATGGTCGAACATGTCTCCTACGGGCCAACTCTCATCTTCTCACCGAGACAGGAGCCTCCAGCTGGCT
>JASLBO010000404.1 GCA_030146605.1 Sphingomonas sp.
CCTTTCAGGCATCCTCTCCTAAAACTTTCCAAGGCGGGCTTCGGCCCGCCATTTTTTTTGCCCCCCTCGTGGCACGCAATCTGCCTTCCTATGTTCCGCCTTCATACCTGAAGGAAAGCATAGTGGCGGACGACGAAAGCAGAGGGCGCAGGCTCCAGGTTGCCAATAGCCGGCCCGAAGACAGCGGCCGCGGCCTCGCGCATATCCCGCGCACGCTCATGGCGACCTTGGGCATCACCGAAGGCGAAGTGATCGAGATCGTCGGCAAGCGCGCCACCCCGGCGCGCGCCGTGCTCCCCTATACCGAGGACGAGGGCCTCGAACTGCTTCGCATCGACGGCCTCCAGCGCGCCAATGCCGGCGTCGGCTCGGGCGATTTCGTCGAAGTGCGCAAGGCGACGTCCAAGCCGGCGACTCGCGTCGTGTTCGCGCCTGCACAAGCCAATCTGCGGCTCCAGGGCTCGGCGCAGGCACTCCAGCGCACCTTTTATGGCCGCCCGCTCGCGCAGGGCGACATCGTCGCCACCGCCGGGCATCACCGGGTGGTCGACCCCAATGTCCAGCGCTGGGTAAACGCCCCGGCTTATGCGCTGCAGGAAATCCGCCTCGCGGTGGTCTCGGCGACGCCCAAGGGCATCGTCCATATCGACGAGAATACCGAAGTCGAATTGCGGCCCGAATATGAGGAAGCTTCGGAAAGTCGGCGCGCCGACGTCACCTATGACGATATCGGCGGGATGGCGGGGACGATCGACCAACTCCGCGAGATGGTCGAACTGCCCCTGCGCTATCCCGAATTGTTCCAGCGCCTCGGCGTCGATCCGCCCAAGGGGGTGCTGCTCCACGGGCCGCCCGGCACCGGCAAGACGCGCCTTGCAAAGGCGGTGGCGAACGAAAGCGACGCCAATTTCCATTTGATCAACGGCCCCGAGATCATGGGCTCGGCTTATGGCGAATCCGAGAGCCGGCTGCGCCAGGTGTTCGAGGAAGCCGCCAAGTCGGCGCCGTCGATCGTGTTCATCGACGAGATCGATTCGATCGCGCCCAAGCGCGGGCAGGTGTCGGGCGAGGCCGAGAAGCGCCTCGTCGCGCAATTGCTGACGCTGATGGACGGGCTCGAGGCGCGCGCCAACATCGTCGTGATCGCGGCGACGAACCGACCCGAGGCGATCGACGAGGCATTGCGGCGTCCCGGCCGGTTCGATCGCGAGATCGTCGTCGGCGTGCCGGACGAGCGCGGCCGCCGCGAAGTCCTCGGCATCCATACCCGCGGCATGCCGCTGGCGGACGATGTCGATCTGGCCGAGCTCGCACGCACCACCTATGGCTTCGTCGGCGCCGATCTCGCCGCGCTGACCCGCGAGGCGGCGATCGAATCGGTGCGCCGGATCATGCCGCGGCTCAATCTCGAGGACGGCAGCATCCCCGCCGAAGTGCTCGACACCTTGTCGGTCACCCGCGATGATTTCGTCGAGGCAATCAAGCGCGTCCAGCCTTCGGCGATGCGCGAAGTGATGGTGCAGGCGCCGCAGGTCCGCTGGGACGATGTCGGCGGGCTCGACGACGCCCAGATGCGGCTCAAGGAAGGGGTCGAGCTGCCGCTCAAGGAACCCGAGGCGTTCCGCCGGCTCGGTATCCGTCCGGCCAAGGGCTTCCTGCTTTATGGTCCGCCCGGAACCGGCAAGACCCTCCTCGCCAAGGCAGTCGCGCGCGAGGCGGAGGCGAACTTCATCGCGACCAAGTCGAGCGACCTGCTGAGCAAATGGTATGGTGAGAGCGAGCAGCAGATCGCGCGGCTGTTCGCACGTGCGCGGCAGGTCGCGCCGTGCGTGATCTTCATCGACGAGCTCGATTCGCTGGTGCCGGCGCGCGGCGGCGGCTTGGGCGAGCCGCAGGCGACCGAGCGCGTGGTCAATACCATCCTCTCGGAGATGGACGGGCTCGAAGAGCTTCAGTCGGTGGTGGTCATCGGCGCGACCAACCGGCCGAACCTGATCGATCCCGCATTGCTCCGCCCAGGCCGGTTCGACGAGCTGATCTATGTCGGCGTGCCCGACAAGGCAGGCCGCGAGCGGATTCTTCGCATCCAGACCGGGAAGATGCCGCTGGCGAGCGATGTCGATCTCGGCACGATTGCCGACAGGACGCTGCGTTATACCGGCGCCGATCTCGAAGACGTGGTCCGACGCGCGGGTCTGGTCGCATTGCGCCAGTCGCTGCAGACGCGCGAAGTCACGATGGCGCATTTCGACGAGGCGCTCGGCGACTCGCGCGCTACGGTCACGCCCGAGATGGAAGACGAGTACAAGGCGATGTCGGGGCGGCTCAAGCAGCAGGCCTCGTCGATCCAGCCGCTCGGCTTCATTGCGCCGGGGATGCTCCAGGGTCGGGGTCCGAAGGGCGCAGACTGAACCACGCATAAGCCAACAGACAAGCAAGCGCGGCGGCCGCTGTCAGATAGGGCAGCGGTCGCCACAGTTCGTAAAGCCCGACTCCCAGCGACGGGCCAAGCACGAAGGCCGCGCCGTTGATCGAAGTGACCTTGCCCGCCACCGAGCCCTGCCCCTCCGCGCCGACCGCGAGCGACGAGCCAGCGGTGAAGCCCGGCCGGGCAAGCCCCATGCCGAGCGAAGTCAGGGCATAGCCGAGCGCGATCCCGTAGAGCGACGTCGCGCTGCCGGTGGCGACGCAGCCGAATGCGCCGAGCGCCGTCCCCGTCAGGATCAATGCGCGCGGCCTGAGGTCGAGCAAGGGGATCAGTCCCCATTGCGCGAGCAAAGCCGCGCCGGCGCCCATCATCAGCACCAGCCCGGTCGGCTCGAGCGCATCCATCGGCGAGACCGCCAGCCGGTCGATGATCAGGAAGCCAATCGCCTGGCCCGTCATCGCCTGCGCGTGCCCGACCACAAGCCCGCTGATCATCCACGCGCGCACCCGCGGGTCGAAATAGTCGATCTTCTCGCTCGACGACCCCGTGGCTGCGGTGACATTGGCGCCTGTCGCCTGCCCGCCGATGCTGGGGTAGCTCGCCGCCGCGCCGTGTGCGACGCCCTCGTCGCGGGGCAGCAGCCGCGCCACGGCGATCCAGATCACCGCGCCGATCGCCGCGGCGACGAAAGCGGGTCCCGCCAGCCCGATCTCGGGCCCACCGCTCCAGAGATGGCCGAGCACCAGATACGGCGCGAGCGCGGGTCCGAGGATCGTGCCCAGGCCGAACGCCGAGGCGAGCAGAGTCAGCGCTTTGGTCCGCTCCTCGCGCGTGGTGCGCCCGGCGACGATCGCCTGCACCGCCGGCGGCGCCGCCGAACCGAACGCGCCGTAGATCACGCGCGCCGCGATGAATGCGACGAAGGTCGCCAGCGGGCCGAGCACGCCGTTGATGCCGAGCATCAGGAAGATCCCGCACAGCAGCAGCGAAATGGTGAATCCTGCGACGCCGAGCAGCACCATCGCCCGCCGCCCGTGGCGGTCCGAGCGATTGGCCCAGAAAGGCGCGGCGATCACCCAGAGCAAAGCCGAGACCGAAAACACCGCCGCGACGGCGCTGTCAGCGGCGCCGAGCGAGCGCCCCAGCGCGGGCAGCACCGATTGCAGCGCGGTGTTCCCCGCCGCGATCGTCAGCATCACGGCGAAGAGCAAGGCAAAAGTGCGATCCACGCTGCCGGTCTTCATTCGCGCGCCCAGTCATAGCTGCGGGTGATGTCGGCAACGTGCAGCCGGTACCATTTGTACCAGCGCCCGCGCCCCGCCTCGCGCGTCGCGGCATGATCGGGGTGCTGGCGCCATGCGACGGCGCTCGCCTCGTCGGCCCAATAGCTGAGCGTGATGCCCAGCCCGGCCGCCGAGACGCTGTCGATCCCGCGATAGCCCGGCTGCTGCGCGGCGAGCCGGTCCATCGCC
>JASLBO010000469.1 GCA_030146605.1 Sphingomonas sp.
CACGCGCTCTGCTTAACTCGCCTCGATGGACGCCGCCCCTTCCGACACGCTCAAGATCGACATCGACGGCTGGGAGGGCCCGCTCGACCTGCTGCTCGCGCTGGCGCGCAACCAGAAGGTCGATCTGCGCCAGATCTCGATCCTCAACCTCGTCGAGCAATATCTCGTCTATGTGAATGCGGCGCGCGAATTGCGGCTCGAACTCGCGGCCGATTATCTCGTGATGGCGGCATGGCTGGCCTATCTCAAATCGGCGCTGCTGCTGCCGCGCAATCCCGAGGAGACGCCGAGCCCCGAGGAACTCGCACTGCGGCTCCAGCTGCGGCTCGAGCGACTGAATGCGATGCGCGAGGCGGGGGCGCGGCTGGTTGCGCGCGATCGGCTGGGCCGCGACGTTTTCCTGCGCGGCAGCCCCGAAGGGCTGCGCGTGGTGCGCAAGGGCCGGTACGAGGCCGAGATCTACGATCTGATCGCCGCTTATGGCCGGATCAGCGCGCGGACTCGCCCGGTGATGCATGTGGTAGCGCAGCGCGACGTGATGACGCTCGAGCAGGCGATCGAGCGGGTATCGGCGCTGATCGGCACCCGGATCGACTGGAGCACGATCGAGACCTTCCTGCCTGAAGGGGCAAGCGGAACCTACCGCAAGTCGGCGCTGGCCTCGTCGTTCGTCGCGGCGCTCGAGCTGGCGCGGCAGGGGCGGCTGGAACTTCGCCAGAAAGGGGCATTCGCGCCGCTGTATCTCAAGGCGAGCGCATGACGCCGCAGGACGATCTGGGCCGTGCTGTCGAAGCAGTGCTGTTCGCCGCCGAACAGCCGATGACGATCGACGAGATCAAGGCGCATGTCGGCGCGCAGGCCGATGTTCGCGGCGCCTTGGCTGCCCTCGAAGCCTATTATGCCGGGCGGGGGATCGAACTGGTCCGGCGCGGCGAGCGCTGGCATTTCCAGACCGCCGCCGATCTGGCGCATCTGCTCCGCCGTGACCGCGAGGAGGCACGCAAGCTGAGCCGCGCCGGAATCGAGACGCTGGCGATCATCGCTTATCATGAGCCCGTCACTCGCGGCGAGATCGAGGCGATCCGCGGCGTTCAGATTTCAAAAGGCACGATCGACGTGCTGATGGAGGCGGGCTGGGTGCGCCCCGCGGGCCGCCGCGAAGTGCCCGGACGGCCGCTCACCTATGCGACCACTGCGGGGTTCCTCAGCCAGTTCGGGCTCGCCAGCCGGCGCGACTTGCCGGGGATCGACGATCTCAAGGCGGCGGGGCTGCTCGACCCGGTCGACCTCGCCTTCGAGGCGGAGTTCGAGGGCGAAGCGAGCGAAACTGTCACGGAAGACGAATAGGGCTCGCCAACCGATTCACCGGGCCGCGGTGCTAGCCGTTGCCCCGGGCGCGCGCCGCGCCTAGATAGACCCCGATACGAGGAGAGTTCCCATGGGTAGCATGAGCCTGATGCACTGGCTGATTGTCGGTGTGCTCGTCATTTTATTGTTCGGCGGCAGCCGTTTCTCCAACATGATGGGAGACGTCGCCAAGGGCATCAAGCAGTTCAAGAAGGGCATGGCCGAGGAAGACGAGGCAGAGACGCCGGCCAAGCCGACGCGCCTTGAAGGCAAGCCCGCGCCTACGCCCGACGCCAGCTTCCAGACCGAAGCCGAGCGCACCCGCGAAGAGCGCTGAGCTTTTTGCTGTCGTCCACCGTTGATCCGCGCCCCTTTCGGGCGCCCCTCGCAGGCAGTGCCGAATGTTTGACGTAGCGCCGCAAGAGTTGCTGCTTGTCGCCATCGTGGCGCTGCTGGTGATCGGACCCAAGGACCTGCCCAAGGCGCTGCGCTTCGTCGGCAAATGGGTGGGCAAGGCGCGCGGCGTGGCCCGCCAGTTCCGCTCGGGGTTCGATACGATGGTGCGCGAGTCCGAGCTTGCCGAGATGGAAAAGCAATGGGCTGCGGAGAATGAGCGGATCATGCGCGAGCACCCGCCGACGCCTTCGCTTCCCGCGCCCCAGCCCGAGCATTTCGCCGCCGCCGATTCCGCCGATGCCGATCGGGTCGATGCCGATCCGGTGATGGTCGAGCAGCCGGCGCTTTTCTCCGATCCCGTGGAAGCGCCTGCGCCCAAGCCGAAGCGCGTGCGTAAACCCAGGGCCATAGCCCCCGAAGAGCCGCAATCGTGAGCGAGATCGACGACACCCAGGCACCGTTGCTCGACCATCTGATCGAGCTGAGGCGGCGGCTTCTCTGGTCGCTGGCGGCGCTGGTGGTCGCGTTCGGCGGCTGCCTCTATTTCGCGCGCCCCATCCTTGGAGTCCTCGTCGCGCCGCTCAAGGCTGCGGGGCAGGTGACGATCATCAACACCGCGGTGACCGGCGGGTTCATCGTCGAGCTCAAGGTGGCGTTTTTCGCGGCGCTGATGATCGCCTTCCCGGTGATCGCCAACCAATTGTGGCAGTTCGTCGCGCCCGGGCTCTACCGCAAGGAAAAGCGGGCGCTGCTGCCCTTCCTGCTCGCCACCCCGGTATTGTTCATCGCGGGCGCGAGCATGGCCTATTTCATCGCGATTCCCGTGGCGCTCAAATTCCTGCTCGGCTTCCAGGGCGAGCTGGCCGGCGTGACCCAGCAGGCGCTGCCGGAAGTGAACGAATATCTCAAATTCGTGATGCAGTTCATCTTCGGCTTCGGGCTGTCGTTCCTGCTGCCGGTGCTGCTGATGCTGCTGGAGCATGCCGGGATCGTCACCTTCGAGCAGCTCCGGGGCGCGTGGCGCTATGCAGTGGTGGGCGCGTTTGCGATATCGGCGGTGCTGACGCCGCCCGATGTCGGCTCGCAGCTGCTGCTCGCGATTCCGCTGGTCGCGCTCTATTTCCTCGCTCTGGTGGCGATCTGGTTCACCCGGCGGCGGCGCGAGCGGACGACGGAGACCGAAGTCGCGTCCTGATACGAAAACCCCTCCCGGTGAGGGGAGGGGTTTTGCGTCCGTCCGGGTGGATGGGTAGCTTATTTGGAATCGTCGGCGGTCTTCGCGACGGTGTCGCCTGCCGAGGATACGTCGCGGCCGACACCCTCGACGGTGTTGCACGCCGAAACGAGGATAGCGCCGGCAAGGGCGGCACAGGTCAAAATCTTGCGCATTGAAACTCTCCAGCTTGTGGCAGGGAATAAATGTCCGGACAGGCGAAATCGTTCCGCGGCTGGCACGAAGCCGCCGGCGATGGCTCACGATGTCGGGAGAAAGGGTTAGGCCCGGAAGCGTCACCGGGGGGGGAGGGTTGACGCTTCCGGGCCCATGTCTTGGATAGCGAGAGCGGGGGGGCAAAAGTCACTATCCGAAGAGTAAAACGTGGCTCCCCGTCGAGGGTTCCGGCGCTCGCGATTTTTTTCGAATTATTTTTCAGGGCCGCCCGGTGATCGCGATCGAAGCCTCATAGGCGCCGACCAGCGGGTCGTGATGCAGCTTGGTCCGCAGCTGGCGGGCGAGCCCGGCGACGACGCGGC
>JASLBO010000524.1 GCA_030146605.1 Sphingomonas sp.
CCTCCGGGGAGAGGGTTTGGGAGAGGGGCAGGACGCTGCCGTCACGCCGCTCGCTCTCTTATCAAGACACACTGCCCCTCACCCCGACCCTCTCCCCGGAGGGGAGAGGGAGCGAAAAGGAAATTCCCATGCCCAAGGTACTGATCAGCGACAAGATGGATCCCAAGGCCGCCGAGATCTTCCGCGCCCGCGGAGTCGAGGTGGACGAGATCACCGGCAAGACGCCGGAGGAGCTCAAGGCGATCATCGGCGACTATGACGGGCTGGCGATCCGCAGCTCGACCAAGGTGACCAAGGAAATCCTCGACGCCGCGACCAATTTGAAGGTCGTCGGCCGCGCCGGGATCGGCGTCGACAATGTCGACATCCCCTCGGCCTCGGCCAAGGGCGTCGTCGTGATGAACACCCCGTTCGGCAATTCGATCACCACCGCCGAGCACGCCATCGCCCTCATGTTCGCGCTCGCCCGCGACTTGCCCGAGGCCGACAAATCGACCCAGGCGGGCAAGTGGGAAAAGAACCGCTTCATGGGCGTCGAAGTCACCGGCAAGACGCTGGGGCTGATCGGCGCGGGCAATATCGGCTCGATCGTCGCAGACCGCGCATTGGGCCTCAAGATGAAGGTGATCGCCTATGATCCCTTCCTCACGCCCGAGCGCGCGCTCGAAATGGGGGTCGAGAAGATGACCCTCGACGATCTGCTGCTGCGCGCCGACTTCATCACGCTGCACACGCCCTTGACCGACCAGACGCGCAACATCCTCGGCCGCGAGAACCTCGCCAAGACCAAGAAGGGCGTCCGGATCATCAATTGCGCGCGCGGCGGGCTGATCGACGAGGCGGCGCTGAAGGAAGGGCTCGATTCGGGGCATATCGGCGGCGCCGCGCTCGACGTGTTCGTGACCGAGCCGGCCAAGGAATCGCCTCTGTTCGGCACCCCCAATTTCATCTCGACGCCGCATCTCGGCGCGTCGACCAACGAGGCGCAGGTCAATGTCGCGATCCAGGTCGCCGAGCAGATGGCGGACTATCTCGTCTCGGGCGGCGTCACCAACGCGCTCAACGTGCCGTCGCTCTCCGCCGAGGAAGCGCCACGGCTCAAGCCGTACATGGCGCTCGCCGAAAAGCTCGGCAGCCTGATCGGACAACTCGCGCATGGCGAGATCGCCCGCGTCTCGATCCACAGCGAAGGCGCCGCGGCCGAATTGAACCAGAAGCCGATCGTCAGCGCCGTGCTCGCCGGCTTCCTGCGTGTCCATTCGGACACGGTGAACATGGTCAACGCGCCGTTCCTGGCCAAGGAGCGCGGCATGGAGATCCGCGAAGTCCGCAACGAGAAGGAAGGCGATTACCACACCTTGCTGCGCGTCTCGCTCAAGACCGACGCCGGCGAGCGCTCGGTGGCCGGCACGCTCTTCTCGAACGCCCAGCCGCGGCTCGTCGAATTGTTCGGGATCAAGGTCGAGGCCGATCTGATCGGGCACATGCTCTATGTCGTCAACGAGGACGCCCCCGGCTTCATCGGCCGGCTCGGCACGTCGCTGGGCGAGGCGGGGGTCAATATCGGCACCTTCCACCTCGGCCGCCGCGACACCGGCGGGGAAGCGGTGCTGCTGCTCTCGGTCGATGATGAGGTCACCCCGGAGCTGGTGGCGCGGGTCCGCGCGCTGCCGGGCGTGAAGACCGCGATGGCGCTGAAGTTTTAAGGGACACGGCGCGGTACACTGCCCCTCTCCCTTCCCACGCCTTCGGCGCGGGCCCCTTCCCTCTCCCCGGAGGGGAGAGGGAGTGCTATAGCCCTCTCCCCTCCGGGGAGAGGGTTTGGAGAGGGGCAGTGCCCAAGACCGACGCGTTATTGCTAGCCCGCGCGAAGGAAATGCGCAGCAACCCCACCCCTACCGAAGCCGCGATGTGGCGCATCCTCCGCGCCAAACAGTTCGAGAACGTGAAATTCGCTCGACAGGTCGTCATCGCGCCGTACATCGCCGACTTTGTGGCGCGGTCGCGAAAGTTGGTTGTCGAGATTGACGGCGACACGCACGCGCTATGTGAGGCTAAGGATGCCCGCCGGACGGCGTGGCTGGAGCGGCAGGGGTACCAGGTGATCCGGTTCACGAACTACGAAGTCGGCAGCAGTATCGACGGAGTCGCGCACATTATCAGCGAGGCGCTTGTGGAGACTGCCCCTCTCCCAACCCTCTCCCCAGAGGGGAGAGGGCTTTAGATGACCGGCCTGCTTCCTGAAGGTTTCCACGATCGCCTGCCGCCCGCCGCCGATGCCGCGGCGGGGCTGGAGGCGCGCGTGCTCGGCGTGGCGCGGCTCTATGGCTATGAGCAGGTCGATCCGCCGCTCGTCGAATTCGCCGACGCGCTCGCCTCGCGGCTC
This sequence comes from Sphingomonas sp., assembly GCA_030146605.1. Lineage (GTDB taxonomy): Bacteria > Pseudomonadota > Alphaproteobacteria > Sphingomonadales > Sphingomonadaceae > Sphingomonas. Next base: position 2,387 of record JASLBO010000524.1, read on the forward strand.
AAGGCCGGCGGCGTGCGCGACGCCGTGCGCTTCGTCGATCCGGTGTCGCAGCGCACGCTGGCGATCCGCCCCGATCTGACCGCGCAGGTCGGCCGCATCGCCGTCACCCGGATGGGCCACCATCCCCGGCCGGTGCGGCTGTCTTATGCCGGCGCCGTGGTCAAGCTCAGTGCCTCCGCGCTCAATCCGCAGCGCGCGATGCGCCAGATCGGGTGCGAGTTGATCGGGCTCGACACCGTCGCCGCGGCGATCGAAATCGTCCGCGTCGCGATCGAGGCGCTGCAGGCTGCGGGCGTTAGCGGGCTCGCGATCGACTTCACCCTCCCCGACCTTCCCGACACGCTGGCCGGCGATCTGGATCCGGCCATGCTCGATTCGCTGCGCCAGCGGCTCGACGCCAAGGACGCCGGCGGCGTCGCCGCGATCGATTCGCGCTGGTTGCCGCTGATCGAGGCGGCAGGGCCGTTCGACACGGCGATGGCCCGGCTCCGCGCGATCGATGCCGGCAATGCACTTGCGAGCCGGCTCGACGGGCTCGCGCAGATCGCCGCGAGCGTCAACGGCGAGGCCGCGCTCACCCTCGACCCGACCGAACGCCACGGTTTCGAATATCAGAGCTGGCTCGGCTTCTCGATCTTCGCCCGCGGGGTGCGCGGCGAAATCGGCCGCGGCGGCACCTACTCCATCCTCCACGGCGACGGCCGCGAGGAGCCCGCGGTCGGCTTCTCGCTGTTTGCCGATCCGATCCTCGATGCCGGGCTCAGCACAGGCGAACGCCGCCGGCTGTTCCTGCCGTTCGGCACGCCGGCAGGGGCGGGAGCGAAGCTGCGTGCGGAGGGCTGGGTGACGGTAGCCGCGCTCGAGGCCGGGGATACGCCCGAGGCGCAGCTCTGCACCCACGTTCTTGGGGCAAACGGGCCGGAAGCGTCTTAAGTCAGTTGCGTTTGTCCCGGCCTACCGCGCCAGCAAGGCCCCGACATCGCCCTGCGCGAAATGCTGGAACGCCTCGTGCACCGCACTGCGGAACCGCTCGTCGCGGCCCAGCTGCCCGCCGAACACCGGCTCCAGCGCCAGCATCGCCGTCACCGGATCGGCGCTCATGGCGGCGGCGGCAAGCGTGTCGGCGAGCGGATCGGTGATCGCTTCGCCCGCTTCGGCCTTGCGCCGCACGAACGCCATCCACGCCGCCACCGGCACCGCCAGCCGCTCGACGCCGCGCCCGGCATCGAGCGCCGCGCGCGTCGTATCGAGCAGGCGATAGGGCAGCTTCTGCGACCCATCCCATGCGATCTGCGCCAGCAGGTGGCGGATCTCGGGATTGCGGAAGCGATCGAGTACCGCGTCGGCATAGGCGGCCTTGTCGAGCCCTTCGACGGGGGCCAGCGAGGCGGCGATGTCCTGATGGACCAGCCGGGTGACGAAGCCTTCGAGCGGGGCGTCGGACATCGCCTCGAACACGGTCTCGTGCCCGCGCGCGAGCCCGACATATGCCAGCGTCGAATGCGCGCCGTTGAGGATGCGCAATTTGGCCTGCTCATAACCGCGCACGTCACTGGTGAGCGTGACCCCGGCCGAGGCGAGATCGGGACCGTCGGCGAGATCGAAGCGCTGGAGCACCCACTGGGTGAAATTCTCGCGCTGGACGGCGGCGCGATCCTCGACCCCAAGCGCGTCCCGCACCCTGGCGAGGAACGCGGCATCGCTCGCCGGCGTGATCGAATCGACCATCGAATCGGGAAATGCCACTTCGGCAGCGATCCAGTCGGCGAGCCCGGCATCCTGCGCGCGCGCCAGCGCCACGCAGGCGGCGCGGAGCTTGGCGCCGTTGCCGGTCATGTTGTCGCAGCACAGCATGGCGAAGGGCGGCAGCCCCGCGGCGCGGCGGTCGCCCAGCCCGGCGACGATCCAGCCGATCACGCTGGCCGGTTCGGCGGGCCGCGCGAGATCATGGACGATGTCGGGATGCGCGAAATCGAGGCTGCCGTCGCCCGCGAGGCAATAGCCCTTTTCGGTGACGGTGCTCGTCGCGATCCGTACGGCCGGATCGGCGAGCAGCTTGCGCAGGCGCGCGCCCTCCCCCGGGCCGATCGCGTCCGAATGCGCGGCGATGACGCGCATCGAAGGATCGCGGTCGATCACCGCCAGCGTGTAGAGCCCATCCTGCGCCTCGAGCGCGTCGGTGGTGGTGCCGCTGCGCAGCGACACTGCGGCGATGCCCCAGCGCGGGTCGCTATCGAGCAGCCGGTCGATATAGGCGGCCTGATGCGCGCGGTGGAACGCGCCGGGGCCGAAATGGACGATGCCGGTCTGGATTCGGTCAACCGCCCTGACGGGTCGAGCGACAGTGCCGGGAAGCTGGGCGAGCGATGCGCGGGACAAGTGCATGCGACGGAGTCAAGCAGGCCGCAACCGCCCGAGTCAATCCGGACTAATAGGATTGGACCGAGGTTCCTGCGCCGCCGCCCGGGAGCCGCGACCCGGTGGTCATGCGCGAGCGGCTACCGGACCCCTCCGGCATCCGGAAACGAACCAGGCGGTTGGGAAAGTCGATATCCACCCGGCGGAAACTGCGCAGCGCATCCATGCCCAGCAGCAGCGCCGGCCGCCTGGTGAGCCCGAACCGCTCGAAGGGCGCGACATCGGCGAATGCCACAGGCATCGATCCGAACATCACGTCGCCGACCTTGATATTCGGCACGGTGGTATAATCGGCCATAGTCTTTTCACCCGTCACGTCGGTGAGCTCGATCGGCTGGGTCTTGTGGCGCCGCGCGAGGCGTTGACGCAGCGCGCTGTTGCCCATGCTCACTGCGCTGCCGGTATCGAGCACGACCTGGATCCGGACATTGCCGTAATAGGCATCGGTGACGATCAACTGGCCGTACAGGCTCTTCGCCGTCACCACGATCTCGTCATCGGCGCGGCGTACCCGCTTGCCGCGCTTCTGGCTCGGCCGGACTTCCATCGTGCCGCGCTCGAAATCGATCGAGACCTGATGGTCGCGCAGCGTGTCGATACCGAGCAGCCCGATCGCGCCGAGATCGCGCGCCTCGAGCTTGGGCGCGACCACGCTGTGCTGGATGCCGACCGACTTGATCATCAGATCGGGCACCAGCACGGTATCGACCCGGCTGCGGCCGGTCATCGACAGCAGGGTCACGGGGTTGCCCGCGCTGAGCTTGAGCGTGTTGGCCAGTTCGCGCGACACCACGGTGCGCTCGGCGCCGGTGTCGATGATGAAATTATACGGCCCTCTGGCATTGACCGCGACCTGGACGGTGAGCCTTTTGTCGCTCTCGCCGAGCGTCAGCAAAGTCGCTTCCATCACCGACTCGGCGGTGATCAGCTCGGGATCCTGCGCGGACGCCACGGGCGGCTCGACCGGCAGGGAGAAGAGCAGGAGCGGATAAAGGACTCCGGACATGAACTAGCAATATACCTGCGCATGTTGCGCAGCAATCGAATTCAATCGAGCCGCATCGCCTCCGCCGCGATCCCCTCGGCCTCGATCAGCAGCGCATCCTCGGCGGTGCCCTGCGGGGTGCGTTCGCGGCCGATCATGATCAGCACCGGCACCGCCATCGGACTGACGCGCGCCAGATCCACGTGCAGCATCGTATCGGCGGCGGTATCGAGCAGATGCGCGAGCCGGCCGACATCGGTCATCCGCGCGCGCGCATCCGCCCAGGCCGCCTTGAGCAGCAGATGGTCGGGCTCGTATTTGCGCAGCACGTCGTAGATCAGGTCGGTGGAGAAAGTCACCTGACGCCCGCTCTTCTTCTTGCCGGGGTGCTGGCGTTCGACCAGCCCGCCGATGATTGCCACTTCCCGAAACGCGCGCTTGAGCAACGCCGATTGCTGCACCCAGTCGACGAATTCGTGCTCGAGGATGTCGGGTGAGAACAAGGCGGCCGGATCGGTGATCTTCTCGAGCCCGTAGACCGCCAGCGCATAATCGTTGGCGACGAAGCCCAAGGGCTTGAGCCCCATCGCCTCCATCCGCCGGGTGATCAGCATGCCGAGCGACTGGTGCGCGTTCCAGCCCTCGAAGCTGTACGCGACCATGTGGTGCTTGCCCTCGTGCGGGAAGGTCTCGACCAGCAATTGCTTCGGGGCGGGGATCGCCGAGCGGAGTTCCTGCATTTCGAGCCATTCGCGAACATCGTCGGGGAATCGCCGCCACTGGCTGCGATCATGCAGGAACACGCGGACCCGATCGGCGAGCGTCGAGGTGATCGCCAGCCGCGCCCCCATATAGGAGACGTAGCGCGCCTGCTTCGCGCTCGCCCGCACGATCAGGTCGGTGAGCTCGACCCGCTCGACCTCGAGGCTGAGCCCGGCGAAGAAGAAGGTGTCGCCCGGCGAGAGCTGCGATCCGAACGCCTCCTCGACCTTGCCCAGCCGCCGCCCGTTCTTGAAGCGCACGTCGAGCATCGGCGCCTCGACGATGATCCCCGCGTTGAGCCGATGCTGCGCGATGAAAGAAGGTTTGGTCACGCGCCACAGCCCGTCCTGCCCCCTGGTCAGCCGCTTGAACTTGTCATAGGCGCGCAAGCTGTAGCCGCCATCGGCGATGAAGCTGAGGACGCGGTCGAAAACCTCCTGCTCGAGCGCCGAATAGGGCAATGCTGCACGTACTTCCTGCAGCATTTCCGCAGCATCGAACGGTGCCGCGCACGCGCAGGCCATGATGTGCTGCGCCAGCACGTCGAGCGCGCCGGGGCGGAAGACGTCGGGATCGAGTTCGCCCTGCTCGACCGCGTCGAGCGCCGCGCGCGCCTCGAGATATTCGAAGCGATTGCCCGGCACGAGCACCGCCTCGGAGGATTCGTCGAGCCGGTGATTGGCGCGCCCGATCCGCTGGAGCAGCCGCGACGACCCCTTGGGGGCGCCCATCTGGATCACGCAATCGACATCGCCCCAATCGACTCCGAGATCGAGGCTCGCGGTCGCCACCAATGCGCGCAATTTGCCGTCGGCCATCGCCTGCTCGGCCTTGCGCCGCGCTTCGAGGCTGAGGCTGCCGTGGTGCACTCCGATCGGCAGCTTCATCTCATTGGCCTTCCACAGCTGCTGGAAGACCAGTTCGGCGAGCCCGCGGGTGTTGCAGAAGACGATCGTGGTGCGGTGCGTCTCGATCTCGGCCATTACCTGCGGGATCGCATAGACGCCCGAATGCCCCGCCCAGGGAACGCGGCCCTCGGGGAGCAGGATCGCGATGTCCGGATCGGCACCCTTCTCGCCCTGCACCAGCCGCACCCGGTCGATATCCCCGTCGGGCGCGAGCCATGCGCGATAACCGTCGGGATCGGCCACGGTAGCGGACAATGCAACGCGGCGCATATCGGGTGCGAGCCGCTGGAGCCGCGCCATCGCCAGCGCGAGCAGGTCGCCGCGCTTGCCGGTGGCGAAGGCGTGGACCTCGTCGATGACCACCGTCCTGAGCCCGGCGAACATGGTCAGGCTGTCCTCGTAGGACAGCAACAGGCTCAGTGATTCGGGGGTGGTGAGCAGTATCTCGGGCGGCCGCGCGCGCTGGCGCACTTTCCGATCAGGCGGCGTGTCGCCGGTGCGCGTCTCGACGCGGATCGACACGCCCATCTCGTCGATCGGCGTGAGCAGATTGCGCTGGACGTCGACCGCCAGCGCCTTGAGCGGCGAGATGTAGAGCGTGTGCAACCCTTGCGTCGGGCGCTCGATCAGCTCGACCAGGGTGGGCAGAAACCCCGACAAGGTCTTGCCCGCGCCGGTGGCGGCGACGAGCAGCGCATGCTCGCCTTGGCGCGCTGAGGCAAGCATGTCGAGCTGATGCCGCCGCGGGCTCCAGCCGCGCGCGGCAAACCAGTCGGTCAGTAATTTGGGCAGATCGGCGTCGGACACCCG
>JASLBO010000559.1 GCA_030146605.1 Sphingomonas sp.
CGAGCCGAAGACCGGCATGCTGTGGACCGTCGTCAACGAGCGCGACATGCTCGGTTCGGACATGCCCCCGGACTATTTGACCAGAGTCGATTTCGGCGCCTTTTACGGATGGCCGTGGAATTATTGGGGCGGCTATGTCGACAAGCGCGTGACGCCCGAGCGGCCGGACTTGCGCGAATATAGCAAGCGCCCCGATTTTGCCCTCGGCGCGCACGTCGCACCGCTGGGGCTGAGCTTCGCGAGCGACGCGAAGCTGGGCGACAAATGGGCGAACGGCGCCTTTATCGGCCTGCACGGTTCGTGGAATCGCGAGCCCAAATCGGGCTACAAGGTCGTCTATGTCCCCTTCGCGGACAATGGTTTTCCGGCGAAGGGCGCCAAACCCGTCGACCTGCTCTCCGGATTTCTCAGCGCCGACGGCAAGACGACCCGCGGCCGTCCGGTCGGGGTGATCACCGATGCGGCGGGCGGGCTGCTGGTCGCGGACGATGTCGGAAACGTGATCTGGCGGGTAAGCGCGGCGAAATAGCGGCGTCACCGGAGCAGCTTGGTACCCTTTTCCGCCAGCTTCTCGCGGATCTTCGAAGCGAACAAGGCGAGCATCGGCGGCAGGTCTACCTCCGCATGCACCTTGTCTTCGAACACCTGAAGCCGGCTCGCCACCTTCTGTCCCATCGCCGCGACGCTGAAGTGGAGCGTGTCGCCCTCCCAGCGCTGCTCGACCTGCCCGCCGCCGGGCACGATCTCGGCGATCTTGCCGACGCCGCCCGCGATGCGCGCGCGGGCGGTCTCGCGCCCCAGCTTGTGGGGGATATCGACGATAACGGGATCAGCCATCAGCTTGCGAACAACATTGCATCATCGGCAAACGCCTTGAACTCAAGGGCGTTGCCGCTGGGATCGCGAAAAAACATCGTCGCCTGCTCGCCGACCTGACCTTTGAACCGGACATGCGGCGCGATCCCGAACGCGAGTCCCGCGGCTTCGACCCGCGCCGCGAGCGCTTCCCAGTCGGGCATCGTCAGCACCACACCGAAATGCGGGACCGGCACGGCGTGCCCGTCGACCTGGTTCGAAACCGCCACCGGCTTCGCGCCGGGATCGCGGTGCGCGACGATCTGGTGGCCGAACAAGTCGAAATCGATCCAGCTGTCGGACGAGCGCCCCTCCGCACAGCCGAGCATGCCGCCGTAAAAGGCACGCGCGGCCGCGAGGTCATGGACCGGAAAAGCGAGATGGAAAGGGCGCAGGGTCATGTGCCCGGCTTATCGGTTCCACTCGCGAGCCTCAATCTAATCGTCATCCCGGTAAAAGCCTGGATCTCGTGCCGCCGTCCGCTCACGCGCTGAGATCCCGGCTTTCGCCGGGATGACGGAGGAAGTGAAGCGGCCCTCGCCTTGTCATGGCCCGTCATCGCGGCAATATCAGCTCCGATGTTCTCCCGTCCCCTGCTCACCGCCCTTCTCGCCGGCCTGATCTCCGCCACCGGTTTCGCACCGCTCAATCTGTGGCCGATCACATTGCTCGCCCTGGCAATCCTGCTCTGGCTGACCTGGTCCGCGCCGACGCTCAAGTCGGTGCTGCTGCGCGGCTGGGTGTTCGGCGTGGGGCATTTCACCGTCGGCAACAACTGGATCCAGCACGCCTTCGACTATCAGGACAAGATGCCGCCGGTGCTGGGCTATTTCGCGGTGGTGCTGCTGGCATTGTACCTCGCAATCTATCCGGCATTCGCGATGGGGCTCGCTTGGCGTTTCGCCCGCCTCGTCAAGAGCCGCGCCGGCTGGCAGGAACCCGATCTTGCCTTCGTCCTCGCCGCCTCAGCGTCGTGGATCGTCACCGAATTTCTGCGCGGCGTCCTGTTCACCGGCTATCCGTGGAATCCGCTCGGCGTGATCTGGCTGCCGACGCCGCTGGCCCAGATCGCCGCATGGATCGGCACGTACGCCCTGTCGGGCGTGGCCATCCTCGTCGCCGGCCTGCTTTTCCTGGCATCACAGCGCCAGTATCGCCCGTTGCTGATCGGCGCCCCGTTGCTGATCGCGCTTGCAGCGCTCACCACCGGCTTTCCGACCACGTCTCCCGCGGCCGATGCCGCCGCACCGCGGGTCCGCGTGGTCCAGCCCAATATCGGGCAGGAGGACGTGGCGGATGTCGACTATCCCGAGCGCGTGCTCGCCAGATTGCTCGAATGGAGCGGCCGCCCCGGCGCAGCGCCGCGCCTGCTCGTCTGGCCCGAAGGAACGGTCAATTATTATGTCGAGGACGGTTATCCCGACACGCGCTTCTATGCCCGCGGCGACCCGCGCTGGGTGCGCTCTCGCATCGCGGCGCAGCTCGGGCCGCGCGACGTTGCGCTGATCGGCGGCACCGCCTTGTTCTTCGGCAAGGACGGCCGGCTGAGCGGCGCCGGCAACTCGGTCTGGTCGCTCGATTCGCGCGGGGCGCTCGGCCAGCGCTACGACAAGGCGCACCTCGTCCCTTATGGCGAATATCTTCCGATGCGCGATTTGCTCGCCCCGCTCGGGCTCGCGCGGCTGGTGATGGGCGAAGTCGATTTCATCCCGGGCCCCGGTCCGCGCGCGATCGATACGGCCGCGTTCGGCAGGGCGGGAATCCAGATCTGCTACGAGATCGTCTTCTCGGGGCAGGTGGTCGATCGCAGCAACCGGCCCGATTTCCTGTTCAACCCCTCCAACGACGCATGGTTCGGCAAATGGGGCCCGCCCCAGCATCTCGCCCAGGCACGGCTGCGCGCGATCGAGGAGGGGCTGCCGATCCTGCGCTCGACTCCGACCGGCATCTCGGCGGTGATCGACGCGCGCGGCAATGTGCTCGCGGCGATCCCGCACGGCCAGGCGGGCGCGATCGAACTCGCACTGCCCCGCCCGCTCCCCCCGACATTGTTCGCAAGGGCTGGAAACTGGCTTCCCTTCCTCGTCGCCGGAGCCCTGTATTTGTTCGCGATTGCCTTCCGTCGCCTGGGCCGCTAGGACCCGGGATATAAGGAAAGCTTTATATGGGCATGGCAACGGCCCGGCTGTCCTTCCCACGACCCGAGGAAAATCATGCGTTCCAATTATCTCTTCACGTCCGAATCGGTTTCGGAAGGCCATCCCGACAAGGTCTCCGACCAGATCTCCGACGCCATCGTCGACCTGTTCCTCTCGAAGGACCCCGAAGCGCGCATCGCCTGCGAGACGCTCACCACCACCCAGCTCGTGGTTCTTGCCGGCGAGATCCGCGGCAAGGGGATCATGGACGAGGCCGGCAATTGGGCGCCGGGCGTAAGGGAAGAAGTCGAAGCGACCGTGCGCAATACGGTCAAGCGGATCGGCTATGAGCAGGACGGTTTCCACTGGGAGACGCTGCGCTTCGAGAACAACCTCCATCCGCAGTCGGCGCACATCGCGCAGGGCGTGGACGCAGGCGGCAACAAGGACGAAGGCGCCGGCGATCAGGGGATCATGTTCGGCTATGCGGCCAATGACACGCCCGATCTGATGCCGGCGACGCTTTATTACAGCCACAAGATCCTCGAGCAGATGGCCGCCGACCGCCATTCGGGCGCCGCGCCCTTCCTCGAGCCCGACGCGAAGAGCCAGGTCACCTTGCGCTACGAGGGCAGCAAGCCCGTCGCGGCCACCGCGATCGTCGTCTCGACCCAGCACGGCAGGGGCTATGACACGGGCGACAAGGAAGCCGAGCTCCACGCTTATGTGAAGAAGGTCGTCGCCGACATTCTTCCCGCCGAGCTGCTTTCCGACGAGACCGTCTATCACATCAACCCGACCGGGAGCTTCGAGATCGGCGGCCCCGACGGCGACGCCGGCCTGACCGGGCGCAAGATCATCGTCGACACCTATGGCGGCGCGGCTCCGCACGGCGGCGGCGCCTTTTCGGGCAAGGATCCTACCAAGGTCGATCGCTCGGCGGCATATATCACGCGCTATCTCGCCAAGAACATCGTTGCCGCCGGCCTCGCCCAGCGCTGCACGATCCAGCTTGCCTATGCGATCGGCGTGTCGAAGCCGCTGTCGCTCTATGTCGACACCCACGACACCGGCAGCGTCGGCGACGACAAGATCGAGGAAGCGATCATGACCATCGCCAAGCTCGGCGGGCTCACCCCGCGCGCCATCCGCACCCATCTCGGCCTCAACAAGCCGATCTACGAGAGGACGGCGGCCTACGGCCATTTCGGCCGCAAGGCCGAGGGCGATTTCTTCCCATGGGAAAAAACCGATCTCGTCGAGGACCTCAAGGCCGCTCTGGCCTGATCAATTCGCCTGATTCCGAAAGGGCCGGGGGAGCGATTCCCCGGCCTTTTTCGTTGGAAGCACTCCGCGAATCTGCGTAGCTGGCGTTAACCGTCGGGTAACCGCATTTGTTCACTAGCTAGGGTGCAGAGGAGCGGGAACGTTGGAGTCGCAATCAGTGAGACCGGAAGTGGAAGGCAAGCCCGTGTCCGACTCAGGCCTCACTGTCGCTTATCAGCCGATCGCCGACATCTCGGCGAACCGCGTCTACGCCTATGAAGCGATCATCCGCGGCCCCAATGGCGAGACCGCCGCACAGATCTTCGAATCGCTTTCGCCGGAAGCCCAGACCAATTTCGACCAACGCTGCGCGGCCGGCGCGATTCGCTGGGCTATGGCGGCGGGGCTCGGCACCAGCGGTGCGCGCCTGCTGATCCCGGTCCAGGCCCGGTCGATCGACAAGCCCGGCGAGCATCTGGAACCGATCCTGCGTGTCTCGCGCCATGCCGGTCTGATTCCCGAGCGCCTGATCTTCGGGCTCGAAGGCTATCGCGATGTGCCCGGCCGCGATCTCGCCGAGATCATCGACGTGCATCGCAAGGCCGGCCCGCTGACGGCGTTCGTCGGCCTTGGTCCGGGCCATGCCGGCCTCGCGCTTTGCGGCCGCTACCTCCCCGATCTGGTGAAGCTCGAATCGGAGCTCGTCAGTGCCATTGCGAGCAGCTGGTCACGCCGCCTCGTGCTCGAGGATCTGACCCCGCGCATCCGCCAGCTCGGGCTCAAGGTGATCGCGACCGGCGTCGACAGCGAAGCCGTGCTCCAGCGCCTGCGCGGGTTCGGCATCACTTTGGTGCAGGGCGAGGAAATCGCCAGCCCTGCGGTGCGCAGCCTGCCCAAGCCAAGCCTGAGCCGCGCCGCCGCCTGACCGCCCGGGCGCACCGGCCGGAGCCCTGACCGCGTGCAGCTGCAGGCAGCCTCATCCTTTCCTTGCCCGAACGCAACGACCCGCGCGGTGCCGCGGCTTTCGATCCGCGACTCCGGACGGAGTGGCGCGGTACCCCGGAAAATCCCTATCGGTGGGAACCCAACGCGGCGACGCACGGAATGGGCGGGCGGTAAATTAACCAATAGTTCACGGGTCGAACGAGGAGCCCGCATGACCGCCACCAAGCCTGCCACCCTGCCGATCGCAACGCTCAACCGCGCCGATCCGCGCCTCGATCTCGCCATCGGTTTCCACCCGATGATCGCCAAGGGCACCGATCGCCCCTTTGCCTGGCAAATCGTGGCGAGCGGCGTGGACGGACGCAGCTTCGCGGCGATCTCGGCCTCGTTGCTGCCGGAACAGCGCCCCGCACTCGAGGCCCGCCGCGTCACGCTGGCGCTGGAGCGCGCCGCCGAACTCGGCCTGCATCGCGGCGAGGCACTGATCGCGATCCCGCTGGGCGCCGCCGCGGGGCTTGCCGAGCCGCTCCTCTCGCACCTGTTCCGCGCCGCGCTGGGCAACAGCATCCCCACCGACCGACTGGTGGTCGAGATCAGCGCCGACGAGCGCGGCAATTTCGATCATGCCGCGGCGCTCGCCCAAGCCTGTAGCCGCCGCGGCCTCTCGGTCACCCTCGATGCTTTCGCCGCCGGGCCGGTCGCGCTCAAGCTGCTTGCCCGCTTCACCCCCCGCTTCGTCAAGCTCGATCCCTCACTCGTTCGGGGCATCAACTGCAGCGCCTCGCGCCGCCTGATGGCCGAAGGCGTGATGCGGCTCGCACGCAATATGGGGGTCACCGTAATCGCGCGCGGCGTCGAAAATCGCGGCGAGCATGACGTGCTTCATGCGATGGGCGTGCGCCATTTCCAGATCGGCACTGCGGCGATTCCCCACCCCGACATGGTTCGTCGCGAGCCGCGCAACCCGATCAGCGCGCCGACGCATCGCCGCATCGCCCATCACAACCGCAGCGCCTTCCCGCTACGCGCCGCGCGTCCCGCCGAGCTGGCGCTCGCGCTCTAGGTTGCGCCGCGCCGCAGTGGCGCTAACAGGCGGCATGCCTGATCCGACAACACTCCGCCGCCTCTATGGCCGCGCCAAGGGACACAAATTGCGCCAGGGCCAGGCGGCTTTGGTCGAGGAAATGCTGCCCCGCGTCAGTGTCCCGGAAACCGGCCCGCTCGATGCGGCGATCCTGTTCGGGGACGAACGACCGCTCGAGTTCGAGATTGGCTTCGGCGGCGGCGAGCATCTCGCCGGCCAGGCCGCGATGCGCCCCGATCACGGCTTTATCGGTTGCGAGCCTTTCCTCAACGGCGTGGTCGGCGCGCTAAATCACATTCGCGACGACCAGCTCGACAATGTCCGCCTGTACATGGGGGATGCGCTCGATGCGCTCGAACGCCTGCCCGATGCGAGCCTCAGCCGCCTCTATCTGCTCCATCCCGATCCGTGGCGCAAAGCCCGCCACGCCAAGCGGCGGATGGTCAATGATGGCCCGCTCGACCTGATCGCCGCCAAGCTCAAGCCGGGCTGCGAGTTTCGCCTCGGTACCGACGACCCGACCTATTGCCGCTGGGCGATGATGGTGATGAACCGCCGCCGCGACTTCGTCTGGCAGGCAGCGAGCGCCGCCGATTTCCTCACGCGCCCCGCCGACTGGCCCGAGACGCGGTACGAACGCAAGGCGCGGCGGCAGGGGCACGAGGTCTGGTACTTCATTTTCCGCCGTACATGACTAATCCACTTAGACCACCGACTATGTGAAATCAGTAGTTTAGCCCGCCGGTTGCCGCCGATGATATCCGGCGGTTTCCGATTTGGTGATCACCGGGTGCTTATTTTCCTGGTACATGAGGTATCGGAATGGCGACCGGGAGAATCACCAACGACCCTAAAGGCAAAGTCAAGCTCGACAGACTTGTCGCAGAAGGGGGCGATCCGTTGCCGCCCTGGCGCCTGCACGACCTGCGGCGGACTCTCGCCACCGGCTTTCAGCGACTGGGCGTCCGGTTGACGTGACCGAAACGGTTCTCAACCATGTTGGCCAGTCACGCTCCGGCGTGGCGGCCATTTACCAGCGGCACGACGGGAAACCCGAAAAGCGAGCGGCCATCGACGCCCTGGAACGAGCATATCGTGCAGATACTGCGAACGCCTCAGCGGCATTCGTGAGCACAGCGCCGGCGCGCCGCCCTCCGAAGGCAGAGGCAACAGGTTTGAATCCTGTCGGGTGCGCCATTATTCAATGCCTTAGCGCCTATCGCCCGGTGGCATGATTGTCATTCTCACCATATTCTCACCACGGCATGTGACGTGCTGACTGCCCGGCCTAACGGTGCGAATCGAGCGGCCGTTACACCTTCCGTTCTTCCCACGGCTGTGCGTTGGTGTCGGCGCTTCTGACGCCCGCGAGAATGGCCCTCGTGACGGTGAATGGATCGCCGCGAAGAACGCTCCCGTCACTCGATATGTCGCGGGTCCCGTTACCCTTGCCGAAGCCCGGCGCGCGACCGTGGCAGCCTGGATCCATCGAACGCAAAGGACTGCAGTTCAGCCTGCAAAGCGGGGCCCGGAGGTGGCGAAATAATTGCCATAGCTGTCGACACGGCGAACGGCGGGGGAGCAGTGCTTTCGGGCGGTGATCTGGTCGAAGCCCCGCCGTTCACTTCTGCGATGGCTCGCGGTCTGGCTTGGTCAGTCCCAGCCAGCATTCCCGTCACAGGTTCGTGGCGCCGTCGCCCTCCCTCGCGCACGACGGCTTTTGGGACCGGGGAAGATTGCTTGCATATGGCGAGGGCCCGTCGTCACCAGAAGAGCGCGCGTCCAATCGCGAACGGGGCCAAGCCGCACAGCGCGACAAGAGCGACACGCACAAGCGCATGATCTCGCAGGTCCGCGCGGGAGATGCCCTCTCCCCGATGACCCAGAGTTCCAGTCAGCGTGAAGGCGCCGCCCGCCAATACTGCGTACGCCATGAAGAACCAGAGCGGCGCGCCCAACATACCCCGCCTTGTCGGCAGGACCGCGATAACGAACAGATTCGCGCCTCAGCCGAGGAAAAAGTCCAGGCGCCTGAACCGGTCGGCCCCGTTTGGGTGCGTCATCGACCCATCGCTGCTGCGATCCGCCCCGCACATCAGCAAGCAGCCGGCCTGCGGTAGATGCGGTACACCGAGGCCGGCGGCAGATTGAGAAGTGCGGTTCCAACATGCTCCGCGACGAGGCCCGCCCTCGCGAGCACATCGGCCGGCACGGAACATCTGCGGCCATAGGTGAAAAGATAGAATGCGGCGTCGGGCGCCATGCGCGTGAAGGCGGCACGCAGAAGCGCCTCGATCTGGACGGGCGGCATGTTCCGTAGACCCAATCCGCAGACCGCGGCGCCGAAGTGCTCATCCGGCGCGTCGCCAAGCGCGGCAGCGTCGATGTCGAGTACGTTCGCGCGCGGAAAGCGCTGCTTCAGTAACCGCGCGAAGGCGGGATTCTGCTCGATCAAGGTCAGATCGCTCTCGTCGACGCCGCGGCTGATCAGGCGATGGGTAAACACCCCGGTCCCGGGTCCAAGCTCGAGGACTTTGCCGCTGAAACTGTCGATCTCGCGGGTGATCAGCGAGGCGAGCGCCCTCCCCGACGGCGCCACTGCGGCGGTGCCGGCCGGATCCCGCAGCCATTCCCGAATGAACCGGACGCTGTCTTGCCAGCCTCCGCGATCCGGATGCCTGCCGGTAAGTCGACGCCGGGAGATTGCCGTTGCCGACGCCGCGCCGCAGCTTGCGATGGACAGGCGACCATCGCGGTCCGGATCGAGGCAGAGACGCTCCCACCAGGAAGGCGCGGCAGGCTCAGAATTGGCCATCATTTGATCCCGTCTCGACGAATGTGGATGAAAGCGGCTGCCAAGGGCACCCGGCTTTTGGACATGAGCGCTAGGCCGGTGCGCGCGTTAGCATGCGCGGCGCCGGCTCGAAAGACACGCCGGTCAGCGCCTCCGATACCCGCCGGCCCGCGCCGCCACGCTGGAAAGCGCCACGACGCGAGCATCGCCCATTTCGCAAGACCGGCAGCAAATGCGCCGTCAGCGCGAAATGCCCCAAGATAATTGGTGCCGAGCTGCAGCTCGAAACCGTTCTCGGTCTCACTACGCTGCGGCGGCACCTGCGCCTTGTAGATCGTGGCAGCGTAGCCGTGCGTGATGTCCGCACCAGCCCTTGCGGTCGAAGGCGCCGCGCCGGCCATCGTCGAGCTGCACTGCCGTGCGGCTGCGATCAACCTGTTCGACATTGAGGACGTAAGCCGCGCGACGATAACTCGGAACTGCGGGCGCTTAGCGACAAGGCGAAGCAGTTAAAGGACCGCAAGCTGCACCAACTCGGCGAGCTGGTGATCGCGACGAGCTGACTCGCTCCCCGTCGAGCAGCTGGCGGGCTTGCTGCTGAGCGCGACTGACACGCACGGTTATCTTCGGGATTCTGGTCGAGGGAGCGGCCATCTTGCAGGGGGAGCAGCGCGAAGAAGCGATCATGCGTTGGCGGCGACGCGGCAAACGTGCATTCGAAAGTGCTGTAGCTTCAAGGGCCTGATCGGCACTCTTTAGCCATTGGGCCGTTGGTCGCCTGACGCACGTTAGGAGTCGCCCGATGAAGGACAACACGAAGATCGTGGCGGTCGCCTTGCTGACCGAATTCGATCTCGAGCGATTGGGAGCCGGGTTCGGCCGTGCGTGGCCGGTCGATAGCTCACCGTGCTTCGGCGAACTCCTAGCGCGGATCGATGACGCCGATCGCGAGCTGTGGCAGGCGCGCGACCGCAAGCATTTGATCGTCACACAGCGCCAAAGTCCGCAACGGCGCCGCTAACTCATGCGGCAGCGCTTTTCTCCAGCGCGGCGATCCACTCTTCGCAGATAGCCTGAACGGCTTGCCCGAGTATCTCGACGCGCTCGCCGAGCTAGCCAGCCTCGCGGCGTCGGCGCCGCGAGGCTGTGCCTGGACTATCAGAAGCGCCACCAACGACGGCGCAGCGCGCGATCCCTATCGCGGGTGATGCTGGCCAGTGCCTGCGCAAGCAGCTCCTCGACTTCACGAACGGTCAGGCCGGTCAGGCCGGCGGTCTGCTCGTAGCCGAGGTCCTCGAAACGTGCGGCGCAGAGCACTGCGCGCTGGTCACGCGTCCGCTTGCGGATCGCCCGCTTCAGCCGCTTGAGGGTGCGGGGGTCGGGTGTCTCGATCATCGGGGGTCTCCCTCGAATGAGGAAGCTGGCGGCCTTGCGACCGCCAGCATCATGTCACGCGGCTGCACGCAGCGGCAACGGTTCGAGGACGATAGCGAGACTCACCCGCCTCTCGGCCCGGGCGACGGTCGGGACACCACCGCGCGCGGTGTAGCATCAGGCGGGAAAGCCATCCACTTCGGCACCCAGCCTTCGACCCTGGCACGCCCGTTCTCGCCGTTGAGGCAATCACGCACGATTCTGCGCTTCACCTTGCCGGTCGCGGGCTCGTTGGCGCTGGCGACCGTCTCGCCCGCGACATCGCCTAGGACGCAGCCGATCCGAGCTTGGCCATGTCGGTCCCGAGCCCCAGCACCTCGATCAGCGCGCTCCCGGCTTCCAGCGTCTCGCCCATGATAACCGCTGCCACGTCGAACACGGCAGGTTCGGGAAGCTGCAACAGCCGCACGAACAGACCGGCAATGCCATGGTCACCGTCATAACCGCCGCGCACGGTCGGGGTCTCGAGGTCGAAGCCGAGCAGCGCCGGCACCGCCCGTCGCTTCTCGTCGAAACGGGCTTCGGACACGCAATTCTCGACACTTTCGGCAATGGCATCGCTCGACACGCGCTGTGTCTCGATCCGCACATCCCAGAGCGGCGATCCGACGATGGCGTGGGCGACCATCAGCCGCAGCACGACCGCCGTCGCAGCAGGTGATCCGGCGGCGGTACGGGCGCGGGATCGATCGCGCGCCGGCATCAGCGCCGGGAGCTAATAGCTCCGGCAAGCTTGCCGAGTGCCGACCATCCTAGTAGTTCCGCGATGTGACCGCCTCGCCTCCCTCTGCGCTCCAGCGGCTTTGCCTGCAGCTGTGCATCGGACTGGCGCTTATGTTTGCAGGGATGAGCGCAGCGAGTGCTGTCGATCGCGTCCAGCACGGGGGAGCGGTAGCCGCGGCGCATCATCATTCGGCCTTCAGCCTTGCGACGATGGCGACCGACGACGGCCATCACGACCTGGCCTATGACGACGGCCATCACCCCGCCGCCGATCACGAGAGCGACGCAGATGGCGATGGCGACGCGCAGCATCGGCCGGGCCATCATCACCATGCCGACACGTCGGGGATTCCTGCATTTGCCCCGACGAGCGCGCCGGTCGACGCGCTTGCGGCTGCGCTGGCGGCC
>JASLBO010000017.1 GCA_030146605.1 Sphingomonas sp.
TTGGGCTGGCGCCGGGCTACTCGGCATCGGCATATTGGTGCTGATCGCGGCGATTTCGACGCGGGCGACATACCATCGGCTGCGGATGCGGGGATAGCGGCGCGTACCGGGCTGAATGCTGCATCGTCGCCAGAATGCTCCCGGCTATTGCCCCGGCGCGGCCAGTTCTGCGGCGCGGGTGATCAGGCTGGCGAAGCGCGCCTCGTTGACGGCCTGCGCCGGATCGTTCCAGCTGCCGGTCAGCACGTACCAGTCGCCGGATCTGGCCTGCAGCAGCAGCGTCATGTTCATCACGCCCGGTTCGGAGCCGCCCTTATAGCCGACCCATTGCCATTTCGCCGCCGCGGGAGGGGTAATGCCGGGGTTTTTCGACAGGATCGCGCGCGCGTCGGCGCCCTTCGGGTTCTCAGTATTGCGGCGGAGCCAATCCATCACGCGCACCAGATCGGCGGGCGACAGGAACCATTCGAGCGTATCGATCCGCACCGGCTTGCCGTCCCGGAAGAGCGTGGGCCGGATCATCAGGCCCGGCAGCCCTGCGACTTCGCCATCAAGGATGGCGCGGCGGCCGGCTTCGTCGGCGGCGAGATAGCGCCCCGCAAGGCCGTTCGCCTCGATCCCTTTGAGCTTGAACAGCTCCAGCGTGGACAAAAAGGGGCGATTGCGCGCCGGGTCCGCGACTCCGACGACCGGCAGCATCGCCTCGACCTTCGCGCGGCCAAGGGTCTCGAGCAGGATGTCTGTCGCGCTGTTGTCGCTGGCCGAGATCATCTGGGTGGCGAGCTCGCGCAGGCTGACCTGTGTGCCCTTGGGTTTGAGCATATAGCCGCCGCCGGGAAGCTCGGACCCGTCGAGCGTGACCAACTCGTCCCATTTGCGCTCGCCGGCATTGGTGGCGCGGACGAGCTCGGCGAGGATGATCAGCTTGAACGCCGAGCCGATCGCGAAGGCCCGGTCGGGCTGCTCTGCCGCGAGCAACTGCGGCGCGCCGCTCCCCAATCTCGCCCACGCGAAGCCCGTGGTGCCGGGCAGCCGGTTCAGCGCCGCCGCCACGTCGGTCAATGTGCGCTCGCGCGAGACGATCTCGCGGACCCCCAGCATGGACACGCGATGCGGCGCGGCCGGCTCGACGGCGATCTGCACCGATGCGGTCGCATGCAGATAGGCGACCTTCATCCGGGCGCTGAACGGATCCCCCGCCTCGACATTCTCGACGCGCTGTACCGGTCCGTAGGCGGCCAGCAACTGCGCAATCATCGCGGCGAGCGACGCCTTGGGAACCTGCGTCTGAAAAGCCGGGGTGAAGAAGCTCTCATAACTGCCGTTCCCCGAAAGGATCGCCGGCAGCTCTCCGATTCGAGCCTTGAGGGGCGAGGACATCTCCATGGCTGGTGGCTGTGCCGGCGGAGTCTGGGCCGCCAGCGGGGGTGCGATCAGGGCAAGCAGCCAGACCGGCAACAGGCAGCGCATATTCCTCGATCCCGTTCGCAGAACAGCCGGCGTGAGCGTTCCCATCCGGCTCAGGGTTTGCCGACCGGAGCCTGGCCCGGGGGCATGCGGGTGGGATCGTTGGTCAAGTCGAGCGACGAGACGCGGCCGCTGGCGGCGCGCTGGCGCAGGCGCGTGCGGGTCGAATTGTAGATGTCGTAGACCATCGTAAACCGCTCGACCCGGGTCATGCCGTCGGCAGGCTGGAGCGGGGCATAGCGCCGCTGGGCGAGGTTTTCGTGTACCTTCTTCGGCCAGGGCCCATAGACGCTCGGCGATTCACGCAGCGTTTCGATGTCCCGAACCGTGCCGTCAGCGGCGATGCGGAAGCGCACGTCGATCCATTCGGGAGTCTTGTTGATATTGTTGGGCGCCTCGATCCGGCCGTCCTCGTGACCGCTGACCCGGTCGAGCTTGAGCGGCGGCGCGAAGATCAGCAACGGCCGGTCGAGCTTTCTGTCCTTCAGAGCCGCAATCGCCGCGTCGAGCGCTCGCGTGTCGCCGCGCTCGGAGGCGAGGCGCGCGCGGAGCAACTGCGCGGCGAAGCGGAACTCGGCGAGTTCCGGCGCGGTGGTCTGCTCGAGGGCATTGATCCGATGCTCGGTTCCATCGCGATAGGCAGGGTTGGAATAGCTGACGGCGGCGTAGAGCACGGCCTCGCGCAGCATCGCATAGCCCTGCACCGTCGGCAGCCCGGCCTTGCGCGCCTGTTTGGCCACCTTGCTATAGACGTCCGCCGCAGCGCGGAACCGCCCGTTCTTGCCATATTGGTCGCCGACGAGCAGGCGCTGCATGAGAATGCGGGAATCGCCCTTGTCGAGCCCCGCCTTCAATGCATCGACCGCATCGATCTGGAGAATGCGGCCGAGGTCGCGATAGCCGTGCATCTCGCTGATCCGGCCATAAGCACGCGTGAGGTCCGCGACCTCGACCGGCAGGGTGGAGGCATAGCGGGCGTTGCGGTGCCGCGCCGCGGCCAAGGTCCGGCGCGCCTCGGCATAATAGCCGGCGACGAACTGATTCTCGGCATGGGCGAGGCTGGCGTCAATGTCTTCCCTGGGCGGGCATTTGCGCGCGAGACACGCTTTCAGATCGGCTTCGGTCTGCGGCAAGGACGTGCCGGTAACGACTATCGTCTGTTCGGAAGGGGGCTCGGCCGCTTCCTGCGCTTGTACGGGCCAGGTCGCCAGAGCCAGCAACGTCGCAACACCATTGCGCAAGAACATTCGACTTCCTCCAGCAAGCGGATGCAAGTAATTGCCAGTAACCGATCTATCATCGATCGTTTGCCCGGCAAAGGTGAGGTCAGGCGTCGATGACTTCGCCGTCGAGCCGCGCGGCATTCTCCTGGATGAAGGCGAAGCGGTGGGCGGGGTTGTTGCCCATCAGCCGGTCGACAAGGTCCTTCACGCCGGCGCGTTCTTCATATTCCTGCGGCAGGGTGACGCGCAGCATGCCGCGCGTCGCGGGGTCCATCGTGGTTTCCTTGAGCTGGTTCGGGTTCATCTCGCCGAGGCCCTTGAAGCGGCTGACCTCGACCTTCTTGCCCTTGAACGCAGTCTCCTCGATCTCGAGCCGGTGCGCGTCGTCGCGGGCGTAGAGGCTCTTTGAGCCGACGGTGAGGCGATAGAGCGGCGGCTGGGCGAGGTAGAGATGCCCCTGACGCACCAGATCGGGCATCTCCTGGAAGAAGAAGGTCATCAGCAACGTGGCAATGTGCGCGCCGTCGACATCGGCGTCGGTCATGATGACGATGCGCTCGTAGCGCAGATTGGCGGGGTCGCATTCCTTCCGCGTGCCGCAGCCCATTGCCAGGATCAGGTCGGCGATCTCCTGATTGGCGAGGATCTTGGCCGAGGTGGCGCTGGCGACGTTGAGGATCTTGCCGCGGATAGGCAGGATCGCCTGCGTCTTGCGGTTGCGCGCCTGCTTTGCCGAGCCGCCCGCCGAATCGCCTTCGACGATGAACAATTCGGTGCCCTCGGGGCTATCCGCCGCGCAATCGGTGAGCTTGCCGGGAAGGCGGAGCTTGCGCGCAGAGGTCGCGGTCTTGCGCTTGACCTCGCGCTCCTGCTTGCGGCGCAGGCGATCGTCCATCCGCTCGATGACATAAGCGAGCAACGCCTTGCCGCGGTCCATATGGTCCGAGAGGAAATGATCGAAATGGTCGCGGACGGCGCGTTCGACCAAGGCGGTGGCCTCGGGCGAAGTGAGGCGGTCCTTGGTCTGTGACTGGAATTGCGGCTCGCGGATGAACACCGACAGCATCAGCTCGGAGCCGGTCATCACGTCGTCGGCGGTGATGTCCTTGGCCTTTTTCTGGCCGACCAGTTCGCCGAAGGCGCGGATGCCGCGGGTGAGCGCCTGGCGCAGGCCCTGTTCGTGGCTGCCGCCGTCGGGCGTCGGGATGGTGTTGCAATACCAGCTGTAGCTGCCGTCGCTCCACAGCGGCCACGCGACCGCCCACTCGACCCGACCCTGATCCTCGCCGGGAAAATCCTGCTGGCCGGTGAAGAATTCGGACGTCGCGCATTCGCGACCGGCGATCTGTTCCTTGAGGTGATCGCCGAGCCCTCCGGGAAACTGGAAGACCGCCTCGGCGGGCGTATCGTCCGAGAGCAGTTCGGGTGCGCATTTCCAGCGGATCTCGACGCCGGCGAACAGATATGCCTTGGAGCGCGCCAGCTTGTAGAGCCGCGCGGGCTTGAAGTGCATCTCGCCGAAGATCTCGGTGTCGGGCGTGAACGCCACCGAGGTGCCGCGCCGGTTGGGTGTGCCGCCGAGATGCTCGAGAGGGCCCAGCGTCTGGCCCTGGCTGAAGCGCTGGCGATAGAGCTGCCTGTCGCGCGCCACTTCGATGACGGTGTCTACCGACAGCGCATTGACCACGCTGATGCCGACGCCGTGCAGGCCGCCGCTGGTGGCATAGGCCTTGCCGGAGAACTTGCCGCCCGAATGGAGCATCGAGAGGATCACTTCGAGCGCCGATTTGTCCGGGAATTTCGGGTGCGGATCGATCGGCATGCCGCGGCCATTGTCGACGATCGTCAGCCGGTTGCCCGCCTCGAGCTCGATCTCGATGCGGGTGGCGTGCCCGGCGACCGCTTCGTCCATCGCATTGTCGAGCACTTCGGCGGCGAGATGGTGGAGCGCGCGCTCGTCGGTACCGCCGATATACATTCCGGGGCGACGCCGGACCGGCTCCAGCCCCTCGAGCACTTCGATCGACGATGCATCATAGGTCCCCGATGGTACGCCTGGGGCGGCAAACAGGTCTTCAGCCATGCCGGGGGTATGGCGTGTGGGCCGAACACGGGCAAGGGCAGGCTGGGCGATCCGGGCGGTGCCCGGCTCGTTTCAAATTGTTGCTTTGCGCGAGACGAGGAAAGATCGCGAGTCTCGGGAGTTGGCGCGGTCCCTAAGTATAATCTGGAGTTCTCCATGTATCTGCGTACCCTCCTCGGCGTTTCCGCCGTGGTCCTTTCCGTCGCCGCCGTACCCGCGCTTGCGCAGGACGGCGAGTTCAGCGGCCCTTATGTCGGCGGATCTCTCGGGCTTTCGGTCCCCGGCAAGCAGGGTGGCGAGAGCATCGAGTTCGACCGCGACCTCAATGGCAGCTTCGGCGACACCGTGGTGACCGCGCCTGGGCCAGGGCAGACGGCCGGGACCAACGCCTTTTCCCCCGGTTTCTGCAACGGCGCGGCAACTTCCGCGACCCGCACCGGCTGCCGTGACGACAGCAATCGCACGCAATATGCCGCGCGCCTCGGCTGGGACATCCAGTCGGGCAATTTCGTGGTCGGCGCAGTCGGCGAGATCGGTCGCAACGAGCTGCGCGACAGCGTCACCGCCTATAGCACCACGCCCGCCAGCTACACGATGACGCGCGAGATCGACTGGAACGCCGGACTGCGCCTGCGCGCGGGCTATGCGCTGGGCGGCCGGACGCTGGTTTATGGCACCGGCGGCGGCGCCTATGCGAAGATCGACAACAGCTTCGCAACGAGCAATGCGGTGAACAGCTTCACCGAAAGCGGCAAGTCCGACGTGTGGGGCTGGGTAGCCGGCGGCGGCGTCGAGCAGAAGGTGGGAACGAACTTCTCGGTCGGCGTCGAATATCTCTACACCCGCTACAAGGACGACGATTACCGTGTCCGCGCCGGCGCAGGCACCGCGGGCGCAAGCAACCCGTTCCTGCTGGCGGGTGCGGGCGGCACCGATTTCCGCCGCAGCGAGACGCGTTTCGAGCATCACGGCGTGCGCGCGACCGCCGCATACCGCTTCTGATCGATCGGGCAGTGCCCGGGCGTGCGGCCGGCGGAGCGATCCGCCGGCCGCATTCGCATGGGGCAGATCAGAGGGTGCCAGCCGGTTTGTCGTGCAAGGCACGGCTCTGCCCTTGCGGCCGGCGCATGCGAAGTACGGCGACTTCGTGCATCTCGCTGAGGATTGCGCCGATGCTGCGCGGCTCGCGCATGCGCGCTTCGCCGAGATTCGACCATTCGCCGGGCTGCACATACATAGTCACGTCCTCCTGCGCAGATCGTTATCAGAAGATGCCAGGCCGGAAAAGAACAAAAAGGGAACTTACTGCCCGCTAGCGCCCCAATGTCTCGGTGAGCACGCCGAGGAAGCGATCGGGGTCTTCGACCTGGGGCGAATGGCCCAGCCCGTCGAGCCGGACCAAACGCGCATCGGGGAACGCCTTGACGGCGGTCTCGGCGGCTTGCGGTACCGTGCGGACCCTGGCGCGGAGCGGCTCGGGGGCAGTGTTGGCGCGGAACGCGGTCTTGTCGTGCTGGCCGATGATCAGCGTCACCGGCGTGCGGACCCGCCGGAGTTCCGCCGCGACCGGCTGGGTCTCGATCATGTCGGAGAGCCGCGCCTGCGCCTCGCGCACGGTGTCGCCGCGCGCGCTGGCATATTGGCCCGCGAGCATCGCCACCCAGCGATCATAAGCGGGGCGCCATTGGCCGTTATAGTAATTGCGCAGTTGATAGGCCTTGATCGATGCGGCGCTGGTTTTCGCCTCCTCGGCGCGCAGCCCGTCGAGCGGGGTATAGGGCACGCCTTCGGCGAGCGTGTCGTTGAGGCCCAGCGGATTGACCAGCACGAGCTTTGCCACCCGATCGGGATGCAGCAGCGCGAAACGCGTCGCCAATATGCCGCCGGTCGAGTGGCCGACGAGCATTGCCTTGCCGGCGCCTGCCTGGTCGAGCAGCTGCGCCGTCAGCGTGGCTAGCGCGTGGAAGCTATACTGATAGCCGGCGGGTTTGGACGATTTGCAGAAGCCGATCTGGTCGGGCGCGATGACGCGATAGCCGCGTGCGACCAGCCCGCGGATCGAGTCCTCCCACGTCCCGGCGCAGAAATTCTTGCCATGGAGCAGCACGACCGTGGCGCGCGGCGCGGCAGTCGGCCGCACGTCGAGATATGCCATGCGCACGGGGGATCCCTGCGACCGCGTCTCGAACCAGCGAACCGGATAAGAATATTCGAAGCGTTCGAGATCGGCGCCGTAATCGGGGGTCTGCGCGATCGCGGCGAGGGGCGCGCCCAACAGCATCAGTGCCAGCCCGGCACGCAGCATCCGCTGATTCTTTTCCATGCCCCAAAAGCGATCGCCCCGGAAGCGGGTTCCGGGGCGACGCGAAGTTAAGAGGCGGATCAGCGAACCCGCGGGCCGCCGAACGGCAGCGGGGGCGGGGGGCGGCGATCGCGGCGCGGAAGCTGCGCCTGATAGGCGTGGCCGCAATGCGCGACGCAATAAGGGAAACCGGGGTTCACCTTGTCCCCGCAGAAATGGAAGTCGGGCTCACCGGGATGGCCGAGCGGCCATTTGCAGATGCGGTCGTTGAGATCGAGCAGGCCGGTCTTGCCCGCGATGGCATCGCTGGGCTTTGCGGGCACGAGACGGCGCGGCGGCGCGGGCGCGATCGGCGGGGTCTGCTCGCCGGGGTTCTGGCGGACGAAGCCGCCGGGACCGACCGAGCGGAGCACCGGCGCGTTCGGCTCACGCGGCTCGGCCGGGGACGCGCCCGGAGCGGCAGCGGCGGCGGCACGCGGCGCCGGTTCGGCCGGCGTCTGCGGCGTCGGAGCAACGGGAGCGGGAGCCGGGGCCGCCGGCTTTGGCGCGGGCGCCCCGGCTTCGGCCTTGGGCTCGTTGGGTTTGACCGGC